>NZ_JAGYZD010000183.1 GCF_018371055.1 Finegoldia magna
GAGAAAACTTCCCTCGAAAATTGATTGAGTTTTGTTCTATTTTCTCTGTATTTGGAACCTTCTCTGACTGCGTAATTGGTAATTCCAAGCGATGCAATCAGCATGAATATTTTAATAATTGAATCCCCGTAGCTTACCTTTCCCATGTTTGCTACTTGCAAAATTCTCGTAGCGTAAGGAAAAGTTATCAACGGGTAGACAACGCTCAGCCCAACTTTGATTAAATTAAGCATCGCGTTTAATTTAAGTGATTTTTGCTTTGCCAAGTTTTTCCTCTCCTATGTGCAAAATTAATACTTACTATATTGTATCACACCTAGCTAGGTAGATTATTACAACATTTCAAAATTTCCAACAAAAAAATAACCGCCAGTTCTGAATAATGGCGATTATTTTCCAGGTAATACCTGTATGGACTTTGCTGAATCTATTATACCATAATTTTTTAAAAAATGTTATAACATTTCGATAAAAGCACCGATTCTTGTATTTAATTGTCCGATATCTGATTTTGAATAATCAGTTTCCACAGCGATGTATGGAACATTCTTCTTATCGTTGCAGAATCTCTTAATTGCCAAACCTTCAACTTGGTAAGGAGTACAAGCTTGTAAGTGCATGTCGATAACACCATCAACCTTATATTCGTCGATTAATTTATCCAATAATTTAAGTCTGTTTTCGTTTGGACTCACACATGCACAACCGATGTTCATGTATTTTCTAGCAATCGCATCAATCATATCTGGATTGTCAACATCGACATTTTCATCAATAGCCTTAGCGCCACCACAGTTTTCGTAGCTAACCACAACTGCACCGTTGTTTTCGACTGCTTCGATAACTTTTTCAGTCGCACCACCGATAGGACAACCAGTAATCAAAATTCTTGGTTTGCCACTAATGTGCTTGTGTTCAGACATGACCTTAGCTTTTAATTCTTCAAGCATTTGTGGAATTTGTTCCTTGTCAAAATCAAATTGCACACCATTTAAAACATGCCACAATTCTCCACCTGTGATTGGCAAATCATCAGCCTTCATTATAGAATAGAAGTCCTTTACAGCAGATCTCTCAGCATTTTTCACTTCAATAGCATGCTTTAATTTTTCATCAGTGATTTCAACACCGAATAAATCTTCGATAGTCTTAATCATTTTTCTGATTTCTTCTTTCCATAAAATAAGACCTTGTTCAGTGTTCTTGTTTGGAAGCTCCATAACGTGAACTGGCTTGAATTCTCCCAAATATTCGTACATCTTCTTCTTGCCATCGCAAGTAGTTTCTCCAACAACCAAATCAGAGAAATAGAAGAACGGACACTTATCAGTCAACGCAAAACCATACGAAGATTTGATAAGTGGGCATAAGTTTTTAGGCAAATCCCTCTCAGCATCTTGAATAGTTTCGTCACTTGTAGCACACAAACTAACACAAGTAGCACCAGCTGCAACAGCTAACTCTTGTGGAAAAAACGTACAAAAAATTCCTATAACGGGAATATCCTTATCCTTTATTTCTTTTACTTTCAAAAAAGCATTTTGACGACTTTCTGCAAAATCGTTAAAAACTTCTGGTAATTCCTTCTTTAAATCAACCATCTAATCACCTCGTAACAAATAATATCATTTAATCAATAATATATCAAAATGATAATCGTTATTTATAGATTTTTTCTATAAATGACCTCTCTTGCCTCTCCCGTGGATGCTTTTGATGAAAATCTTGGTAATTTTTCAAAACCAAAAACATCGTAAAAGAGCGAATCATTCGGAAAGAATTGTTTTAAATTAAATCAAAAAGCAGATTACCAAGTTTGCTAAGAATATCATACGGAGAAAATAATAATAAAATCAAGCGAAGTGAACCGTTAAAAAAGTGTGCTGTTTGAGCGTTAGCGAGTTCACAATTTTAGGTTTACAAGCGATGAATTTATCAATTTTTGTAGTCTAGATATTCGTTCGTATCGGTGTCTATTTTTGCTTTTATTGAAGATATGTTCGTATCTTTACTGCTTATTTATTCTTCAATTCATCCAACACTTCGTTGACTGTTTCTTTTTCAGAATAAGGTGTCTTTTCATTTCCTTTGAGCTTGATGAAGTTTTCTTGTCCTTTTCCCAAAAGTAGAACAAAATCTCCCTCATTTGCCATTTCTATCGCATGTTTAATGGCAGATTTTCTGTCTTTGATTCTGACATATTCACCGTTTTCTTCTTCAATCCCGCTGACGATGTCATCTGCAATGTTTTCGTATGTGTCGAATTTTGGATCGTCAGTTGTCACCACCGAGAACACGTTGTTTTCAGCGGAAATCTTTCCTACCTCGTGTCTAATTTCACGAGTTCTGTCGCCACTCATTCCATAAACTGCGATTTTTCGTTTGTCGTTTGGCACAGATTTGTAGATATTTTCAAAAGCTTTTGGAGTGTGTGCAAAATCAATGACAATATTTATCCCCAAATCATTTTTAACAAATTCAAACCTCGCTTCAACGCCTGTAAAACTTTCCAACGCTTTGGCGATATCTTCCATTTCGTATCCCAATAAATTCACCGCAGCAATCGCAGCCACCGCATTGTACACATCAAACATAGCAAATCTGTTGAGTACAAATTTCACGTTTTTGATTTCAAAATGCATCTTGCCATCAATTAATTCCACATTTTCTGCCTTGAAATCTGATTCGTTTTCCATCGAGAATGTATATGCTTCTTCAAACCTTCCCTTTGCTTTTCTTCCGTATTCATCATCTACGTTCACGATTTTTTTCTTGGAATTTTCGAACAAAATCATCTTCGCATCGAAATAATTCTCCATATTTTTGTGAAAATCCATATGCTCTATCGATAAATTGTTAAACACAGCTACATCAAAGTCAATCCCGTCTAGTCTATGCAAATACAATCCATGACTTGAACATTCCACAACAGCGTTGTCGATTTTTTTGTCCACCGAAAGCTTCAAAATCTTGTCGATTTCGCAAATTTCTGGAGTCGTGTTTGGCGTTTCGTATTTTTCTTTCGCGATAAAAGTTCCGTTCGTGCCGATATTTGTGCATTGTGAGTTTAAGTTTTCCAAAATATGACTAATCATAGAAGCTGTTGTAGTCTTTCCATTTGTTCCAGTGACTCCTATCACTCGAAGCTTCTTTGATGGAAAATCACACACCACATTTGAAATTTGGGCAAGAGCTATCCTTGCATCTTCGACTTTGATGTAGTTGATACCTTCTATTTTTTGTGTATCTTGTGTAACCACAATCGTGTTTGCGCCGTTCTCAATCGCCTTGTCGATAAATTTGTGTCCATCAAATTCCATCCCTGAAATCGCCACAAACACTCCACCTTTTTCGATTTTCCTGGAGTCATTTGTCACATTTGTAATCTCGTCATCGTTGTTTTTCGTGTAATCTATATAATCAATTTTCTCTAATATATCAGTTAAGTTCAT
>NZ_JAGYZD010000184.1 GCF_018371055.1 Finegoldia magna
AAAAACTTGGATGCAATCTCACAAGCAAAATAATATGAATAGTATAATTAGTGTAGAAAATTTGAATTTTTCGTATAGAAACGAAAAGTTATTAAGGGATATAAATTTTAATATCGAAAAGGGAGATTTCGTAGGGATAACCGGAGCTAATGGCTCCGGTAAATCTACGTTATTGAAGCTTATTTTAGGTTTCTTAAAAGCAGATAGTGGTGAGATTAAATTTGCTGGAGGGCGCGATAATTTTAGTTTTGGATATGTTCCTCAAAACAACCACGAAAAGAGCATTTCTTTTCCGATAACTGCATGGGAAATCGTGGCTATGAATGTAAGTGATGATGAGAATATGAAAGCTAATGAAAAAATCGAAAATGCGTTGGCTATTGTAGAAATGAAGGATAAGAAAAATTACGACTACAATAAGATGAGCGGTGGTGAGCAAGAAAGGGTCATGATTGCAAAGGCGTTGGCTAACGATCCGCAAATTTTGATTTTCGATGAACCTACTGCGGGACTAGATCAACGAAGCAAAGAAAATTTGTTTGATTTGTTGAAGCATTTGAATAGTCATCATAACATAACTATTTTGGTTGTTACTCATGAGTTGGATTTTACTAAAGATTATTTTAACAGGATTTTTAGATTGGATAATGAATTTGTTGAGGTGAAACATGTTTGAGATGTTTTCTTATGATTTTATGAGAAGAGCTTTTATCGTGGGGATACTAGTGTCAATTATTGTTCCTTTGATAGGAACCTTTGTCGTTAATAAGAAAAACTCCATGGTAGGAGATGCTTTGAGTCACAGTTCCTTAGCTGGTGTTGCCTTGGGACTAATTTTTGGAATAAATCCTGTTATAGCAGCGATTTTCGTATGCGTGATTGCAGCTTTTGGAATAGAAATCATCAGAAAAAACTTTACAAAAAGTTCTGATTTGTCAACTGCGATTGTGATGAGTAGCGGTATAGGACTTGCTGCAATCTTGTCAGATTTTGTTCCTGGCGCTGCGAATTTTCAATCATTTATGTTCGGATCTATTGTAGCTATTCCAGATATTGAATTGTACACAGTAATTATTGTGAGTTTTATTGTTATTGTGACTTATGTGCTATTGTACAAAAAATTAGTGTATATTATCTTTGATGAAGATGGAGCTAGATTGTCTAATATTAACGTAGGACTTATTAATAAAATATTTACTTTTTTAATAGCTATCACTGTTGCTATTGCATCTAGAACTGTTGGTGCACTTATGGTTTCAAGCTTGATGGTTATTCCTGTGTCTTGCGCAATAATGGTATCACATTCTTTTAAAAGAACTGTGATTAATTCGTCGTTATTTGGAGTTTTGTTCACAATTATCGGAATTAATATGTCTTATTATTTTCAATTAAAACCAGGTGGATCAATCGTGTTGACAGGACTTCTAGTTCTTATAATTTTGATGATAGTAAATAAATTTAGAAAAAATAATTAACTGTAAACACTGCATTATAAATTTTGAATTAATTTATTTTGTGGTGTTATTTAGTGTATAAAACGTTGTAATTTGCAATTTTTACAAGTATAATAAAAGGATAGGAGGCGATAGCATGAACAAAATGATTAAAAAAATAATGATATTAACATTGGGAACATTAATACTTACTTTTGGCTTTTTCTTTTTTATAATGCCTTTTAATTTAACTATTGGTGGAATTTCTGGTATTGCGATAAGCTTGAATGCTTTTGTTCCACAAATTCCAACGGGTATTTTCGTTATGATTATGGATACTATTTTGTATATTATAGCGTTTATTATTTTGGGAAAAAGTTTTGGGGTTTTGTCTATATATTGTTCATTTATTTTTGCAAGTTCAACGACGTTACTTGAAATTTTGCTACCAAATTTCAAACCTTTAACTGATGATATTTTGATTAATTTGATTTTTGGAATTATTATTTCAGCTGCTGGTATGGCATTGGTTATCAATCAAGGTGCATCGACTGGCGGTACGGATATTATCGCAATGATAATCAGAAAATATTTTTCGATTGATGTGGGTAAATGTATGCTTGTAGCAGATTTTTTTGTTGTGTTACTTGGTATGTACACTTTCGGAACAAAAAGTGGAATGTATGCTATGCTTGGTATTTGTATCAACTCAATTGTCATTGACAAGGCTATCGCTGGTCTAAATACAAGGGTAAATATGATGATAACGAGCGATAAATACAAGGAAATTAACGCTTATATTATAGATCAAATTTCAAGAGGATCCACTATTTATAAAGCAGTTGGTGGTTTTTCTGATAATGAAAAATTTGTTATTAATACGATTGTTTCAAGAGGAGAGTATATTAAGATTAAAAATTACGTGAAATCTATTGATCCTAAAGCATTCGTATGTATTTCGTATGTCAGTGAAGTGCTTGGTGAAGGATTTACTTACGATCCAGTGGATAATCCAGAGCTTGAAATACTTCCTGGTGGAATGAGTTAGAATGGAGAAGAAATGTATAAATTAGGACAAAGAGAGAATTTAAAAATTGATAAGATAAATACGGAAGTTTTGTTGAAAAAAGACAACGAAAATAGTTTTGTGAGAATGAATGTAGACGAACTTTCCGGAGAAAAAGTTGGCGATGTTGTCGATGTATTTATTTACAATGACAATAAAAAACTTATGGCAACTAAGAAGCAACCTAAGATTGAATTGGGTAAGATTGCAAGACTGGAAGTAAAAGATATTACTAGAATTGGAGCTTTCTTGGATTGCGGTTTAGACAAGGATATTTTGTTGCCGTTTAAGGAACAAACTTCAAAATTAGTAAAGGGTCAAAAATATTTGGTGTATTTGTATATTGATAAGTCGAATAGATTGGCACTTACCATGAGAATTAAAAATTTATTGAAAAACGACAGTGGCTATGTGAAGAACGACTGGGTGGAAGGCGTTATATACAACATAGTGGACGGTTTAGGAGCTTTTGTAGCTGTAGACAATAAATATGAAGGGCTTATTCCTTCAAATGAATTAACGGGCGTTGTGGACCTTGGAGAGGAAGTCAAGTGTAGAGTTACGGATGTTAAGTCTGATGGCAAATTAGATTTGTCATTTTTTGAACCTGCATATAAGCATATATCTTCAGATGCAGATGCAATTATAGAAGAACTTAAAAATTCAGATGGTTTTATCAATTTTAACGATAAGACTGACGCCAATAGAATTAAATCAGCGTTTAATATGTCTAAGTCCAGTTTCAAAAGGGCTGTAGGAAGACTATTAAAAGAAAATATGATACAATTTTATAAAGACGGAATAAAATTAACTAGTAAAGGGAGAGATAATAATGGAAGACAACAAAGATAAAATATTAGCAGTAGTAAATGGTGAAGAAATTAAACAATCAGAAGTTGATAATTTTATTCAAGCTTTAGGTTATAGAGGAGCACAATTCAATAATGAAGA
>NZ_JAGYZD010000185.1 GCF_018371055.1 Finegoldia magna
TCAAAATTTCCTAAAGTAATAGCATCAATATTAATTTTTACGTTATCTTTGTCTAAATCAATTATTTGCATATATCAAATACCTTATTCATTTTTAAAATATTATCTTCAATACTACCAATTCCAATAAATTTATTATTACAAACTACTTTAATATTATCAATGTTTTCGTGGTTTATATTTATTTTAACACCATTGGTTATTTTTTTATATAAATTATCATCAAGTTCGATAGATTTCATTTCTGTCAAACTTTCGTAGACTGAAAATGATACATCTTCAATGTTACATTTTCTAAGCGATTCTATTTTTACTGAATCTTTTATGTCGAAACCTCCAGAATTTACTCTGATAAGAGATTTCATATATGCTAATCTACCTAATTTTTTAGCAATATCTTCAATCAAAACTCTAATATACGTTCCCTTAGAACATTTAACTTTGATTATACAAGAATTTTCTAGAAGATATAATGGTTCTATATTATAGATTGTAATTTTTCTGGATTTTCTATTAATTTCCTTGTTTTCTCTTGCGTATTCATAAAGTTTTTTTCCATTTACCTTAACTGCGGAATACATAGGAGGTACTTGTTCAATGGTTTTACCACTTAAATCATCTAAAATTTCCTTTAATTTTTCTTTATCGTATGTTTTCTCTGAAAAACCTGTGACATTACCGGATAAATCAAGAGTATCTGTACTTGTTCCAAAACACATTTCAAATATATATGTTTTACCATATTCCATTAGATATTCTGTTATTTTAGTTCCTTTTCCAACGCCTAATAACAAAACTCCGGTAGCATCAGGATCTAGAGTCCCAGCATGTCCAATCTTCTTAGTTTTTAAAATTCCTTTACATATAGAAACAACATCCTGAGAGGTATATCCTTTTTCCTTAAAAACATTAATTACGCAATCCATATCTATCAATTTCTTCTTTAATTTTATTTAACACTGCGTCATAATCACCGACAATTTTAGTGGCAGCAGCATTCTTATGACCGCCTCCACCAAGATTTTTGGCAACTGATCCTACATCAATATTTCCTTTGCTTCTGAAACTTACCTTGTATTCATTTTCAGTTTGTTGTTTAATTAATACTGATATTTTGATTTTGTCAGTATCCCTGAAAGTATTAATTACACTATCAATATCTGAAATTTCAACATTATACTTATTTAATTGATTTGTCATTACAAAACCAATTGCAACATGATCATTATATATTTCAGTCTTAGATAAGATTTCATTTTCTAAAAGTTGTGCGTCAAATTTATTTGATTGATAAATTAATTCATTGATTTTCATCATGTCTGCACCATATTCAACTAATTTAGAAGCTTTAGCTAATGTATCAGCAGTTGTAGCAGAATATAAAAATCTTCCAGTGTCAGTTGATATTCCAGTTAAAAGTGACATCGAAATTTCTTCATCAATTGGTAGATTTACTTCGTTTATTACATCAAATACTAATTCACAAGTTGAGCTGTAACCTTTTTTAACTATGTTGACGTCACCGTAAAACTCATTACTTTGATGATGGTCAATGTTTATTCTGTATCTTGCTTTATTAAATAATTCATCAATATTACCTAATCTCTCATAATTAGCACAATCTAGGCATATTATCATATCAATATTAATATCTGTATTTTCTGATAGCAAATCCAAATTTGGCAAAAATTTTAAATTTTCAGGAATTTTGTCAAACTCAATAGGATAAACTTTCTTTCCTAAATTGAGTAAACTTTTTGATAAAGCAGTTAATGAACCTAAGTTATCACCATCTGGGTCTAAGTGAGAAATTAGAGCAATTGAACTTGCCTCATTCAATTGCTCTTTAAATTTCAAGATTTCATCATTAATTTTCATTATAATTTTCCTCATGAATTGATTTTATTAGATTTTCAATATGCATACTTTGCTCACTTGTTTCATCAATTTTGAAAATCAGTTGTGGTACATGTCTTAAATCTACACTTTCACCAATTTGTTTTTTTAAGAATCCTTTTGCTTTGTTCAATCCTTCAAGAGTTTGTTTTTTCTTTTCATCATCGCCTATTACAGCTATATATACTGTAGCAAAACTCAAATCATTTGTTACTTTTACATCGGTAACAGAAACATTTAGTTTGTCAATTCTAGGATCTTTTAGTGAATTAATTATAGAACTTGAAATAACTTTTTTGATTTCTGATGAAATTCTTCTTACTCTTTTAATATTCATAATTCTCCTATCTTTGTACTTCGTTTAGTACGTATGCTTCCAGTACATCTCCTGGTTTAATGTCATTATAATTTTCTAAGCCCATTCCGCCTTCGTAGCCTTGAGTCAATTCTTTAACATCATCTTTATATCTCTTCAATGAAGAAATAGGACCTTCGAAAATCAATATTTCATCTCTCAACAAACGAACCACAGCATTTCTAGTAACTTTTCCTGTGTTTACATAAACGCCGGCAACAGTACCTACTCCTGGAACTTTGAACGTATCTCTAACTGTAGCTCTACCTAAAACTTCTTCTTGATATTGTGGTTTTAACATACCAGTGATTGCATTTTTTACATCTTCTATAGCATCATATATAACTCTATAAGTTCTTATTTCTATAGATTCATTCTTTGCCATATCCAAAGCCACTTGAGTTGGTCTCACATTAAATCCGATTATTATTGCACTTGATGCAGATGCTAAGTTAACATCAGATTCAGTAATACCACCTACTGCACCGTGAATAATATTAACTTTTACTTCATCGTTGCTTAGTTTTATTAATGATTGTTTAATAGCGTCAATCGTACCTTTAACATCTGTCTTTATTATAATATTAAGATCTTTAGTTTCTCCGTCTGAAATTTTTCCGAACAATTCGTCTAAGTTCATAGTTGAAGAAGACTTGATTTGTTCTTCACGGTTATGATCTTTTATTTTTTGAGCATAATTTCTAGCTTCTTTTTCATCTTTTACAGCGTATATCATATCGCCAGCTTCAGGAACTTCATTTAAACCTAAAATCAAAACTGGTGTTGAAGGACCTGCTTTTTTAACTTGCTTACCTTGATCATTAAACATGGCTCTGATACGACCACTTGCTTGTCCACTAAATACCATATCAGAATGTTTTAAAGTACCCTTTTGAACCAAAATTGTAGCAGTTGGACCTCTTCCCTTGTCTAATTGTGCTTCAATTACTGTACCTACAGCAAGTCTATTTGGATTAGCTTTTAACTCTTCCATTTCAGCGACCATTAAAATCATTTCAAGTAATTCATCAATACCTTCACCAGTTCTAGCAGAAACTGGGACTAAAACTGTATCTCCACCCCAGTCTTCAGGTACCAATCCATTTTCAGCTAATTCAGTTTTTACTCTTTCGATATTAGCATTTTCTTTATCTATTTTA
>NZ_JAGYZD010000186.1 GCF_018371055.1 Finegoldia magna
CCCAAACCACCACAGCCAAGGATCAGAATTTTGGATTTTCTGAAAATGTCTGTGTGTTCGGGGATTTGTCTTTTAAAAATCTCCTGCATTTTAACCTCCTCCAACAAATGAAAACACCTCTATTTCGTCGTTATCAGTGACGATAAAATTATCGTAGTCGATTTTTTTGACGAGGTTTTTGTTCACTTCGCAAACCGTTAACTCCACATTGAAGTTCAAATCTTCAAGAACTTTTCTCAAAGAAGAATTTTCTTCGAATGGATATTTGACAGAATTTACAGTAATCATATTTCACCCCCTAAAAAAAATAACACGAAGGAAACCTACACCCGCGGTGGTGTACCCCTTCGTGTTAAACACTCTGTGATTATTATAGCACATTAATTTGAATTTTCAAAAATTTATCCGAGAAATTTGTCCCATAAATTTTCAAATTTGCCCAATCAATTTGATTATTAAAAAAGAATAAAGGGTATACAATTTACAGTAAAACAAAAGGAGGAATGTTATGAAATTATATTACGCACCAGGTACATGCGCTGTTGCTTGTTGGATTGCTTTGGAATGGGCAGGCGCAGATTATGAAGTAGAAAAGGTACAACTTGGAACAGATGAATACAGAAAAATCAATCCGTTGGGAGCAGTTCCAGCACTAGACATTGGAGAAGGCATAGTCAGAAGCGAATTAGCTGCGATTCTTCGCTACATTTTGAACAAATACCCTGAAAAAGATTTGGGAGCTGACGAAAGCGCCGAAGACAAGTTCCAATTCGATGAAATCATGGCTTTTATGACTGGAGATTTTCATCCAGCATTTGAAGCGTTGTTCGTACCGGCTGGCTTGACAACATCAACTGACGAAGCAGAGATTGATAAAATCAAACAAAAATCATTTGAAACTATCGACAAAATGATGACTCATTTGGACCGTTTGATTGGAGAAGGCGATCACGTTTACAAAAATAAGAAAACAGTATTAGATCCTTACGTTTATATTCTTACTCGTTGGAGTGAAATGACTCCAAAATCTTGGAAAGAATATCCAAATATCAAGAGAGTTTCAGAGCAAATTGAAAAGGACGATGTTGTACAAGAAATCGTGAAAAAATCACAAGAATAAAAATATTGTATCGGTGTAGATTTGTCTGCACCGTTTTTTTATTTGTCCAAATACAGTGATATAATATATATAATAAGTTTGTATAAAATTGTTTGATGATTAATGTCTGTTGCAATATCAAATCAATAGACTTGATTGTACATTTTTCGATAGAAATCACATTAATAATTAGGTAACAAGGAGAAATTATGTATTCGAAAGTAAACACGTGTTGTTTGGAAGGGTTGAACGGGTATGTCGTGGAATGCGAATGTGACCTTGCGAATGGTCTGCGTTCGTTTAACATTGTTGGTCTTCCCGACACTTCTATAAAAGAATCCAAGGAAAGAGTGCGCTCTGCGATTGAAAACACTGGAATCAGATTTCCTGTGAAACGTATCACGATTAATTTGGCACCTGCAAATTTGAGAAAAGAAGGATCTCAGCTAGATCTTGCAATCGCCATGGCAATTCTACAATCAATGGGAGTTGTAGAAGATTTTTCAGAAAAATGGGCGTTTATTGGAGAATTATCCTTAGACGGGAGATTAAATCCCGTGAATGGATCGTTGTGCATGGTGTTGTCACTGAAAGATTTGGGATACGAAAGAGTTTACATACCAAAACAAAACGCACAAGAATGCAGCATGGTCAAAGGAATTGAGAAGGTAGCTGTGGAAAGCTTGGATGAAATCATCAGGATTTTGAATGGCGAACAAGAAACTAAAATTCTGGATGATATTGACATCATGCAGCAAGAAATACAATACGACGTTGATTTTTCGGATATAAAAGGACAGAAATTTCTAAAAAGAGCGATGGAAATATCTGCGGCGGGATTTCACAATTTGTTGATGATTGGGCCACCTGGAAGCGGCAAAACAATGTCTGCGATGAGACTCAGCACGATTTTGCCTGACATGAGCTTCGATGAAATAATGGAAACCACGAAAATTTACTCCGTAGCAGGATTACTCGGAGAAAAAAACATCGTAACCACAAGACCATTTCGCTCGCCTCATCATACCGCAAGTCAAGTCAGTTTGATAGGTGGCGGCAGAGTTCCAAAACCAGGGGAAATCAGCCTCGCTCACAATGGAGCATTGTTCTTGGACGAACTTCCAGAATTTTCCAAATCGACAATAGAAGTGTTGCGCCAACCACTCGAAACGAAAAACATAACCATAACAAGAGTCAACGCGTCCTTGTCATATCCTGCAAACTTCCTATTTGTAGCAGGAATGAATCCGTGTCCGTGCGGATACTTCGGCGATCCTAATCACGAATGCACTTGTTCACAAAATCAAATCGCAAACTATCTGAACAAAGTCAGCCGTCCGATACTCGATCGAATTGACATCCACGTCGAAGTTTCGCCAGTAAAATTAGACGAACTCACAACAGATGAAAAGTGCGAAACATCAGAACAAATCAAAAAACGAGTCGAAGCTGCACGAGAAATCCAAAAACAACGTTTCGAAAAAGAAAACATCACAACCAACGCACAAATGAACACCCGACAAATTAGAAAATACTGCAAATTAAACGACGAGCTAAACTCCATCATACAGTTGGCATTCGATAAATACAAATTCTCCGCACGATCATTCGACAAAATCCTCAAAATATCACGCACAATCGCGGATTTGGATGGAAAAGAAAACATCGAAGCCAAGCATTTGATGGAAGCCATCAGATATAGAACAGTGGATCAGAAATACTGGGGGTAGACATGATGAAAAGGAGAGAAGATGAAAATACAATTAGAGAGATTTGACGATAAGCACAAGGAAAAGATATGGAGAGATGGATTTTGCGAAGAATCACCCGAGTGGAACAAGTTCAACGGACCGTATTTTGAAGATTATGTTCATTATGAAAGCTTAGAGTCATTTGAAAAATCTGGTATTTGGAAATATCTTCAACAACCCAATTGCAGAGCTATATTAGTAGATAGTGTTGTCGTTGGTATGGTATCTCAAAATTGGGTTGATGAGAAAACTAGATGGATGGAGATAGGGATTGTGATTTACGACGAAAATTACTGGAACAAATCCATAGGAACAAAAGCCCTCAAATTGTGGACAAGCGAAGTGTTCAATGATAATCCACAAATCAACATCTAGGACTGACTACTTTTAGCGGCAATCCACGAATGATGAAGGCTGCAGAAAAAATCGGATTCATACAAGAGGCAAGAATCAGGAAAGTTCGATATTGGAACGGCACATATTACGACAGTATGAAATACGGTGTTACACGTGAAGAGTGGGAAAAA
>NZ_JAGYZD010000187.1 GCF_018371055.1 Finegoldia magna
ATCGTAGTAGTCTTTCCAGCTCCATTAAGCCCTATGAGTCCGACTCTTTCTCCATCTTCAATTTTAAAAGAAATCTTCTTCACTGCATTCACGATAGTTCTTTCTTTGTTTAATAAACTTTTTCTCTTAATTATTTCATAATCTTTTTTCAAGTTGTTTATCTCTATCATATTCCGCTCCATAATTATACTCTCAAATATAATTATAGAGCATATCCTAAAAAAAACAATTTCCTATAACAAATATGCAATAAAAAAACGCGAAATTAATCGCGCAATTTTAATCAATTTTCAATTTGTAACAAACTATACAATATATTCTATATCGCTCCAAGTGTTATTAGAAATACTTCGATATAAAGCAATGCGATATATGATTTTTGAAATTTTATCCTTGAAGCAAATCCCACAATACAAAATATCGACCACATTTTTAAAACATTAACTGTAACCGCAGGATCACTTGCTTGTAGCACAACCTTTATGCTAAGAAATATACTTACCAATAATATTGAGAATTTAAGTACATCTCCAAGTCGAAATAGCGAATCTTTTAATTTGGTGCGGTTATTAAATATTAGCTTCCCGTCTATTACTACTGCTTTTCCTGAAAAATAATCGTGCAAATCTCCAATAAAATAAATCAAAAAATTAATAATTAGAGAAATACAAACTCCCACATTCAGACTGTTTAACACTAAGTTTGTGTTTTGTGGCCATAATATATTCAAAGCCACACTAATCACAGAAATAATCAATAATATACTGATAAATGCTACAGATTTTTTAATGGAAACTGCTTGGAGAGCATTTTGCTTTTTTAAAATGGATTCTAACTCCGTATCCTCCTCAGAATTATTTGCAAATACAACATACACATTATTTTCATAAATGATCTGAGAATTAGTTTTCATGATTTGTATTTTTTCATCTATATTTTTATCCAAGCGCTTACGTAAGACACAATAAGATTGTGGGGCTTTGTTTTCATCATAGCGAAACTTCAGTATATCCAAAAAACTTCCCACTGCACCACAAAAACTATAGCCTTTTATTGATTGTTCTTCCAAATATTTAGTCAATGCTGGTGTTTCATAAAATTGATAGTTGTTATAAGTGTTTTTAGTTCCCATATCATTACCCTCTTTTAGTTTACATTGTAACTGGTACTAATTTCCCGTCTTCTAATTTTAAAACACAGTCGCTCATTTCAATAGCTTTACTTGTCAAATGATGTGTGATTGCTATTACTGTCAAATCTTTTTTCGAAAGTATGCATTCTTCAACAATATCTACACTGTGTTTATCCAATGAGGATGTCGATTCGTCTAATAAAATACAGTCGAAGTCTTCATTTAGTAGTCTTGCAATGGCTATTCGTTGTTTCTCTCCACCTGAGATAGACTTGTCTTCGCTGGAGATTACAGTGTCAATTCCTTTTGGTTTGGAATTAATCATAGTATTTAATCCCAATTGTTCAATGATTGTTTTATCTACAGGTCTGTTGTCATACAAGGATATGTTGTCTTTGATGCTTGCTGTGAATATTCCAGTGTCTTGTGTTGCAAATCCGATTTTCGAATAATATGTGCTATCTGTAATATTCAAAATATTTTTATTGTTAATCTGAACTACTCCTTCGGTTGCTATTTCTTGTTTTTGCAAAATCTTGAATATAGTTGATTTACCCGTTCCACTTTCTCCAATAATAATGTATTTTTTGCCTTTTTCAAATGTAAAATCCAAATTTTTCAAAACGTATTTGTCACTTGTTGGATATTTGAACGAAATATTGTTTAATTTCAAATTATTAAATTCGAATTCATCTTCTACTTCAACAGGTTTTTCTTCAGAGATGAAATTTATAACTTTGTTTTGGACTGGCTTTGCTGATTTGAAACTTGTCATTATATCTGTGAAATTTAACAACGGTCCTGTCACATAAGCCATAAGTTGACTTGATTCTATTACTTGACCAATGGTTATTCTGTCTTTAAATACTAGCCAAATTCCGACCAACATACAACCCAAATACATTGCCAACGAACTAGCAAATGATAAAACGTAAATAGTTTTGCTCAAAGTTTCCTTAGTATTTGATGCGTTACGATATTCAATGGATTTATCTTGATTAATTTTTTTAAAAATTATTTCTCTTTTGAAAAACTTAATCAAATTAAAATTATTCACGAATTCTTGCAAACTAGACGTGTATTCATTTCTTATATTCATAAGTTCTTCTTGTCTTTTTTCGATTAATTTTTCGAAAATAAATGGAACTGCTAATTGCACCACAGAAAATATTATTATTGTGATTGCCATTATTATGTCGATTTTGACAAGCAACACTAAGGATATTACGAAATTGAGAATTTCATGATATGAAGACACCATATTCTTGAAATAATCCATCTTCAAATCTTCCAAATCATTCAAAAACATTGATATATAATATCCACTATTTTGTTTGGATATTTTGATTAGAGATTCGTCTGTTAAACTGTTGAACAAATCATTTCTAACATTATATATACAATTATTCGTAAGTTCTACTGTGCTTTTTCGATATAATAAATCGGAAATACTTGCAAAAATTATGTACAACACAGAAATTAGAATTAGTCTGGGCAAAAGTTGTTCTTCTCCATTAGTTCCTGCATCTGTTATAATTCTTAAAAGCCACGCCAAGCCAATATCAAACCCAACGGCAATTGGCGCTGTAAGAAGTGTTAAGTAGAATAATTTTTTATTTTGCGTAATGTACTTGAACATTTTCATCATTCCTTTAAATTAAATATATCACTTGTTTTATGTTTATGCAATCCTTTTTTTTATTATTCAACATGATTTTATTTCGCACATTTTTTCTAAATTTATGATATAATTATTTTGAGGTGAATATTATGGAAAAACATATTAAAACTTTAACACCTAACACTTTGAAAGAATCAGCTTGCAAAGGTGGTTGTGGTGAATGCCAAACATCTTGCCAATCAGCTTGCAAAACTTCTTGCACAGTTGCTAACCAAGAATGTGAAAACGAAAATAGATAATCTTGTTTACATAATGATTGAAGACTTTTAAGTTAAAATCAGATATGCGATTATTAAATCAATGCCACTCTTTTGAGTGGTTTTCGTTTTTTATTGACTTAATTCGGAATTTTCTATAAAATAGTACGGTAGCTGAAAGGAGAATTATATGATACATAAATACAAAATGAATGGCCACAACATTGTTTTAGATGTAAACGGTGGAAGTGTCCATGTTTTTGACGACATAAGTTACGATGTACTTGATTATTACAAAGATTTAAGTGCAGATGAAATAGTAGAAAAATTAG
>NZ_JAGYZD010000008.1 GCF_018371055.1 Finegoldia magna
CTTCTGTTTACTAAATCCCGTTCGACTTGCATGTGTTAAGCACGCCGCCAGCGTTCGTCCTGAGCCAGGATCAAACTCTCAATTTAATGTTTGTTTGAATCTAGCTTTTCAGCTGACTTTTGCTTTTTTTATTCTCACCGAATTATTGTTTGGTTTGTACTTCTCTCAAAGTATTTACTTTATTTAATTTATTAAGGTTCTATACTCACGAAATATATTTTAAAACGTGATTTTCAAAGTTTATTTGAAGTTCGCGTTTTGTGAGCTAACTATTACATTATACTCTTGTATTTCTTTCTTGTCAAGTGTTTTTTAAATTTTTATTTAATTAAAAAATTCACCGAACAATTGAGTGCTTATATATATTATCAAGTTTGCACTATAATGTCAAGTGAATTTTAAAAATTTTTTACTTTTATTTTACTTTAATAAACTATTACTGCTATGTTTTCTCCTACATCATAATATATGCTTTCTAATAGGTTGGGATTTACTTGTATGTCAGAGTTTTGTTCTGTAGATATTGTGTGTCTGTAAAATCCCAGCGTGTAGTTTTTGGAGTAGCCTTTTATTTTGTTATCTATGTTGTAGATTCCTTTTGGGATTGGTTGTGTGATTTTTATTGGTATACTTTTGTTGATTTTGTAGTTATTGATGTAGTAGAGTGTTTTGTTTTGTTGGTCGATTTCAATGTATTCGTCTTGAATGTCGTTTTTGAGTCTTGACTTCGCTTTTTTTGAATACACTGGTTCTATTGTTTTATCTTCTGCATCATCTAGTGTGAATTTTATGAGTTCGACTGTTTTGTGTTTGTCGATTTCCCAGCCGTAGTCTGTTGCGTTGAGTGTGAGTGTTTTGTTTTCTGCTGTTTTTATTGTGTGTGGTTTGTTGTAAGTGTCTGTTTCTTTTTTCAAATCGTCTACGTAGCGTTCGATTTCACTGTCTTTATATACGAATCCTTGCTTTTCATCAAAGTCCATCATGTCGCGAAGTTGTGCGCCTTTTAGTTTATGGATTGTGTCGTTGAAATCAAAGCTTATTTCGATGTCTTTGAGTTTGTTGAGTTTGTTTTTGGCACGTATGATGTTCCAGTCGTTTGCGTAGACTTTTGGTTTGATGTATTCGTTTTTGAGGGTGACGATCTCTTTTTGTTCTAATAGTGATTTTTTGATTGTGTCTTTTAGTTTATTTGTATCTATTTCGTTTCCGATTTCTTCTGGTATTATTGTGTATTCGTCATCCAAGTAACTGATGTATGCGTTGTACGATTTCTTGGCGTTTTTGTTGAGTTTTGCTTGGTAGATTTTCTTGTTGAGTTTATCTTCGTCGATTGTGTAGTCGAAATTGATGTTGTATTTTTTGGTGTCGAAGAATGACAATGGCCAAGAGAATGGATTTTGTTCGAATTTGAAATCTTCTGGTATTTTTAGGTTGAAATCCACTTCTTTTGCATCTATTACAAGTTTACGGTTGTCTGATGCGTTTATGGTTAGCGTTCTAATGTCTGCATTTCTGTCGACTATTTTGGATTTTTCAACAAAGCTCATGTTGTAGCCGTTGACGTATGTGTTGGGTAGTGCGTAGAATGTAAAGAATGTCGTCCCACTAAAATACACTAGAAATAAGAATAGTATTGTGGTTATGAGTACTCGTTTTTTCATTTGTTTTTCCTTTTCTTTTATGATTAATATTATTGTACTTTTAATTTGAGTATATATCAATGATTGCAATTAAAAAAGCGAGTGTAATCACTCGCCTTTTGATTATCTTGAGTACAACTCAACTATTAATGAGTCTGTAATTTCGATTGGAATTTCTTGTCTTTCAGGAAGTCTTGTCAATGTTACTTTAAAGTTTTCTTCCTTGTCAATGTAAGGTAATGATTGTGCAAAGTTTGTTTCGTAGTTTTCTTTGAACAATTCATTTGATCTTGATTTTTCTTTCAATTCGATTACAGATCCTTCAGCTACTTGGTAAGAAGGGATATCTACTTTTTTACCGTTTACTCTGATTAAACCGTGAGATACCATTTGTCTTGCTTGTCTGATTGATGATGCAAATGAAGCTCTTAGTACTAGGTTGTCTAATCTAGTTTCTAATTGTCTTACCATTACATCCCCTGTTGTAAGACCTTCTTTGTTGTTAAGGGCTTTTTCGAAGTATTTGTGCATTTGTTTTTCGTTTACTCCGTAATATGCTCTTAATCTTTGTTTTTCAAGAAGTTGCATACCATATTCAGTTAACTTCTTGTCGTTTCTTCCAAGTCCTTTACCCATTCTTTTGTTAGCTTTTGGGTGACCGCATACGTTTAGACCTAATCTTCTAGATTGTTTAAATCTAGGTCCCATCATTCTTGCCATTAATATTCATCTCCATTAAAAAATTATTTGCCGCGATAATTTTTTAAGCCAACGCTATTATATCACCTACAAGTTTGTTTTTCAACAATTTTTGCTTAATTTTGTTTTAAATTTTCGATGAATTTAATGTATTGTTTTGCAAGCTCGTTGTCTTTGTTAAGTGTAGCACCTTTTTCAAGGATTGCATCGTCTATTACGACTTCATCTTTTTCAATATTTACAGATACTGCTACTTTTGTTCTTCCATTAGCTCCTACCAATGTAAAGTAGTTATCAAATATGCTCTTTAATCTTTCACCTGTGACATATTTGTCGTGTTCATTCATTAGTTTTGCTAATTCGTTAGCTTCTGCATTTGTAAGTTCTCTTGTAATTTTCTTGCCGTCTTTTGTGTATGTGAATTTAACAGATGTTGCAACGTTTGGGTTGGTTTTGGCTAATTCTTGTTGAATTTGTTTGGATACTGTCTTTTCTCCACCTATTATAGCTATTTGAACGATTTTTGATTTTTCAAGGTATTCTTGTGTTTTTTGTGGAAGTTTGTCTTTTGGTGTAAGAATCAATGGTACATTAAATCTTGCAGCGATTGGGTTTATTGCCAAGCTATCTGCGAATACTTCTCCACTTGTAAGGTATGCTCCTTGTGCGTCTTTGTAGAATTTGTCAGCTATTTTAAGTGATGTTTCGTATCTGTCATTGCCAGCGATTCTTTCGATTACTTGTGGTAATTCTTTTTCTAATGATTTGGATACAGAGTTTTCTCCACCTACGATGTAGCATTTTTTGATTTCGGAATCTTTAAGCGCTTTTTTTGTTACGTCGTTGATTTTATCTTTTTGTACAAATACGATTGGATATCCGTTTTTTGTTGCAAATGCGCCAATACTTAGTGAGTCTGCAAAATTTTCACCGCTTGCTATGATACAAGTGTCTGCGTCTTTGAATTCTTTGATGATTTCGGCATTTGTAGCGTATCTGTCAGTGCCTTTATATGATTTTACTTTGCTTTTTTCTGGTAATAATTGTATTGCTACTTCGTTGCTGATGGATTTTTCGCCGCCGATTTTTACAAAGTATTTTGTTTGTAATCTTTTGATTTCTTGGATTAAACTTTTGTCGGCTTTTATCGCATCAGTTAATAAGATTGGTGCGTTGTATTTTTTAGATAGAACTGTTGCACTTAGTGAATCTGGGAAGTTATTTTGATTTGCAAGGATAGCAAATTCTGATGTTTTGATGTAGCTTTTAGCTATTTGGATTGATGTGTCAATTCTATCTTTTCCATAAATTCTGGATACTAGGTATTGTTTTGTGCTTTGTGTTTCGGCGTTTGATTTGAGCTTATCAGCTCCCAACAATTCTTTTGTATTAGCATCTACGTATACTTTTGTTCCTTCGTATTCAAATACGTAGGAAACTTTTAAGCCTTTGTTTTGTGTGAATTTAGTTGGCAATTTATCAATATCTACCACAGTAGTTTCTGATTTTACTTTTGTTTCATCAAAATCTTTGATACCTTTTAATTTTTCTATCGCAACTTTCTTTGCATCTTCAATCTTTATTGTAGGTTTTTTGGTAACTTCAAAGTCTCCAATTTTGTTGAATGTTTTAAGTTCATTTGTTTTCTTGTCAAATGATACTGTTATAATGTTGTATGGGTTTTTGACGTTATATGGATTTTCTTTTTCAAATACTACCTTGTATCCATTATCGAGTATGTCTTGTTGGTCGACTAGTTTGTATTCTTTAGGAATGTATCCGTCTTTTTGAAGCTTAGATATTGTGCTGTTTAAGTAATCTTCGAATTTGTCGTCTGATTTTCCTGAGAATAGCTTTTCTGTACTAGAAAGTGCATCAATTCCAATAAGTTTTCCTTCTTTGTCAAATTTCAAAGTGATTCCATTTTGTAATTTGATTTCATCTTTTAAATTTGATTTGTCGATTGATTGATCGATTTTTAGACCAAGTTTTTTGATTGCATCTAACTTTTGGGTTTCATTTGCAGCAAATGAGTTTGTCGATAACAACAATGCAGATAAAGTCAGTGCAGCTACTAGTTTTTTGTTCATAGGTTCCTCCCAATAAATTTTTAGAATATTTTATTATTTGCTAATAAATTAATCTTAATTTTATTATAATCCTATGGTTTTATTTTTACAATTGTGCATAAAAAAAATAACTAAGCTAATGCTTAGTTATTTTCTATTTGTCAGCTTTCACTGTTTCTTTTTCATTTGAGGATTCTTTTTTTGTGTAATCTACTAATTCAAGTATACACATTTCAGAACCGTCTCCTCTACGAGGTCCTAATTTTAAGATTCTAGTGTATCCACCTTGTCTGTCAGCATAAACTGGTGCGATTTCTTCAAACAATGTGTATACAACGTCTTTTTTGTATATATATTTAAGAGCTTCTCTTCTAGAGCTCAAATCACCTTTTTTACCAAGTGTAATCATCTTTTCAGCTTCTCTTCTAACTTCTTTTGCACGAGTAACTGTTGTTTCGATTTTTCCATTTTCGAACAATGATTGAACTAGGTTTCTTAACATTGCTGTTCTGTGATCAGTTCTTCTACCTAATTTTCTTAAGTTAGCCAATGTCTATCCTCCTTTATTCGTCTTTTATTTCTTGTTTAAATGCAAGGCCCATTTCTTGAAGTTTTTCTTCAACTTCGTCTAAGGATTTTTTACCAAAGTTCTTTATCTTCATCATTTCTGCTTTTGTATGAGATACGATATCTCCTACAGTATTGATATTAGCTCTTTTCAAACAGTTGAATGATCTTAATGAGAAATCTAATTCTTCGATATTGATGCCCATTTGAGTTTCTTTATCTTTTTGATTGTCTTCGTCGTCACTGTTTGTATTACACTCGTAGTTAGGTAATTCACTGAATAATTCCAGGCAATTGATTAGGATGTTGCTTCCTTCGCTTAAGGCATCTTGTGGTCTAATTGTTCCATTAGTCCACACTTCTATTGTAAGCTTATCGTAATCAATTACTTGGCCAACTCTGGCATTATCTACTGTGAAATTAACCTTTTTCACAGGGCTAAACAGTGAGTCAATGGCGATATCTCCTATAATATCTTCATCTGTTTTGTTAAATTCAGATATTTTGTAGCCTTTTCCGTTGATAACTGTGATTTGCATTTCTAATGAAGCATCTTCATTTAGTGTTGCAATGTAGTGATCTGGGTTTTTAACTTCCAAATCAGTATCAACTAAAATATCCTTAGCTGTTAGAACACATGGACCTTTTATGTCTACATTTAATGATATAGGTTCTTCATTGTATTTCTTTACAGCGATACCTTTTAAATTCAAAATTATTTCAGGTACGTCTTCTTTGACACCTTTAATCGTAGACATTTCATGAGCTACACCTTGGATATTTATCTTTGATATAGCAGCTCCTGGTAATGATGATAATAAAACTCTTCTGAGAGAGTTTCCTAGAGTAGTTCCATATCCCCTTTCCAGTGGCATTATGACAAATTTACCGTAATTATTTTGTTCATCTAATTCAACGATTTTTATTTTAGTATCTAATTGTTCAGTCATAAATACAGCCTCCTTCGACAAGTCCTATCAGGAAATCCTGAATTAAGCCTATGTGTTATACTCTTCTCTTCTTTGGTGGTCTACAACCGTTGTGAGGGATTGGAGTTACATCTTTAATAGAGCTAACTTCAAGTCCAGAAGCTTGCAAACTTCTAATTGCAGATTCTCTTCCTGAACCTGGTCCTTTTACATAAACTTCAACAGTTTTTAATCCGTGTTCCATTGCTTTTTTAGCAGCTTCTTCAGCAGCTTGTTGTGCAGCGTATGGAGTTGATTTTCTAGATCCTCTGAATCCTAATTGTCCAGCAGAAGCCCAGCTTAATACGTTACCGTTAAGGTCAGTTAAACATACCATAGTGTTGTTGAATGTAGAAGAAATGTGTGCTTGACCTTTTTCAATATTCTTTTTTACTCTTTTTTTACCGCGAACGTTACGTTTTGCGCCTTTAGTTTTTAGTGCCAATTAATTTCCCCCTCTCTATGCTTGTTTTCTAGGACCCTTACGAGTTCTTGCGTTGTTCTTTGTATGTTGTCCTCTTACTGGAAGGCCTTTTTTGTGTCTTGATCCTCTGTAGCAGTTGATTTCTTTTAATCTCTTGATGTTCATTGCTACATCACGACGTAAATCCCCTTCAGTAAGATAGTTATCTAATTCATTTCTGATATCAGATAATTCAGATTCTGTTAAATCTTTTACTCTTGTGTCAGGATTGATTCCTAATTTAGCTAAGATTTTATTTGATGATTGTCTACCTATTCCATAAATTGCAGTTAGTCCAATTTCTACACGTTTGTCATTTGGTAAGTCGACACCTTGAATTCTTGCCATTTATACCTCCTACTAACCTTGTCTTTGTTTGTGTTTAGGGTTATCGCAAATAACCATAACACGACCTTTTCTTTTTATAATCTTGCACTTTTCGCACATTTTTTTAACTGATGGTCTTACTTTCATTGCTTAACCTCCGTTTATTTCTTTCTCCATGTTATTCTTCCACGATTCAAATCGTATGGTGATAATTCAACCGTTACCTTGTCTCCTGGAAGAATTCTTATATAATTCATTCTTAATTTGCCTGAAATATGAGCTGTTATTACATGGCCATTTTGAAGTTCTACCTTAAATACCGTATTAGGAAGAGCATCTACTACTGTTCCTTCTAATTCAATAACTTCTTTGGACATCCTTGTCTTGATCCTCCTTTTTTAAATTGTTTAACATATATCTTAGTTTCTTATCTGTTAAATTCTCTAATTGCAACTTTTTGTTGTATTTTTGAAGATGTTTAATCTTCTTTTTCTTTGGTTTTTCGATTTTACGTTGTTTTCCATCTACTACCAATACATAAGAATCGTCAAGAATTTCCAAAACCATTTGTAGTTTGCCCATATCACGACCACAAGTACTTAAAACAACTTGTCCTGTTTCAAGTTTGTTGTATTGGCTCATTAATTCTAACCTTTTTTTAATTCTGTTACTAACTTATTAGTGATTTCATCTATTGGAAGAGTTCCGTCAACTGTGAATACTAAATCTTGTTTGTTGTAGAAGTCTACTAAAGGTTTAGTTTGTGAATCGTAAACTTTAATTCTGTCTAGTACAGTTTGTTCTTTGTCGTCTTCTCTTTGGATTACTGGAGTTTGGCATACATCACATATCCCTTCAACTTTTGTTGGGTTGTTGTCGATGTGATAGCTTGCACCACAGTTTGGACATACACGTCTTCCTGAAAGTCTTTTTACAAGAGAATCTTTGTCAACGTCTATGTTTAATACGCGGTCTAGTTTCAATCCTCTTTTAGCTAGTCCTTCATCAAGGGCTTCGGCTTGAGGAATTGTTCTTGGGAATCCGTCAAGTAAGAATCCGTTTTTGCAATCTTCTTGATCTAATCTGTCCCAAACTATTTCTATTGTTAATTCATCAGGTACAAGTTTTCCTTCTGCAAGTAAGCCTTCAACTTTTTGACCTAGTTCTGTCTTTTCTTTGATATTTTTTCTGAAAATATCACCTGTTGAAATGTGAGGAATATCAAATTCTTCAATAACTCTTTTAGCTTGAGTTCCTTTACCTGCTCCCGGAGGTCCTAATAATATTAATCTCATTATAAACTCCTTACTTCAAAAATCCTTTATAGTGTTTCATAGTTAGCATACTTTCCATTTGTTTTACAGTATCTAATACTACACCTACTACGATGATGATTGATGTACCACCGAATAGGATTTGTATTCCTATAGCTTTTGATATTAGCATTGGTGCTGATGCTACTAACGCTAATATGATTGCGCCTATAAATGTTACTCTATCAGAAATTTTCTTTAGATACATGCCTGTTGGTTTACCAGGTCTAATTCCCATAATGAATCCGCCATATTGTTGCAAGTTCTTAGCGTATTCAACAGTATTGAACTGAATTGCTGAGTAGAAGAATGCGAATATTATAATCAATAACATGTTTACTATTGAAAAGATAACTAACCCTGATGTTGTTTGTACTGTGAATATGTGGGCTAACCATAATGGCATGTCTTTTCCGAATAATAATGCTATTGTTTGTGGTAATTGTAAGATTGCTGATGCAAAGATTACTGGCATTACACCACCCATATTAACTTTGATTGGAATATGAGTTGATTGACCACCATACATTTTTCTTCCTACTACTCTTTTAGCGTATTGTACAGGAATTCTTCTTTCACCTTGGTTAATTAATACCACTACTACTAATATTATAATCGCTATTAGTACAAAAAGTAATATTTTCCACCAAGATAGCATTCCTTGTCTAGATTGATAAATCATTGTACCGATTTGTCTTGGCATATTTGAAATGATACCTATGAAAATCAAGATTGAAATTCCGTTACCGATACCTCTTTCAGTAATCATTTCTCCTAGCCATACTAGAAACATTGATCCTGCTACCAAGCTTATTAGTATAACAAATCCTGTTAAAAAGCTTTTGTCTACGATTGCTCTGTTAAATAAACCATTAACTGTAGCATATCCTTGAATGAATGCCAAAATTATACTACAGATTTTAGTGTATTTACCCATTCTCTTCTTTCCTTCTTCACCTTCACGAGTAAGCTCTCCTAATCTAGGAAATGCTACTGTTAAAAGTTGAAGAATGATTGAAGCGGTAATGTAAGGGTATATTGAAAGAGCAAATATGCTCATTTGTCTCAATGATCCCCCACTCAATAGGTTCAATAAAGAAACTATTCCGCCTTCTTGACCGCTCATTATTTGTTTGATAATGGCCTTATCCATAAAAGGAACCGGTATTGCATTACCTAATCTAAAAACTACAATCATTAGTAGAGTAAAGCCGATTCTTTTACGAATGTCTAAAACCTTCCATGCGTCTTTTAAGGTTTTAAGCATCTTAAATCACCTCTACCTTTCCTCCGGCTTTTGTAATTTTTTCTTCAGCTGATTTAGTAAATTTATTAGCTTTTATAGTTAATTTCTTAGTTAATTCTCCGTCACCTAAAATCTTAACGCCGTCTTTTGCCTTAACTGGCTTAAAGAATCCTGCGTTTGCTAGGATTTCTGGTGTTATTTCGTCTCCATCTTCAAAACAATTTAAGTCTCTGATGTTGATTTCAGCGTATTGTTTTGCGAAGTGGTTTTTGAAGCCTCTCTTAGGAAGTCTTCTGAATAAAGGCATTTGACCCCCTTCAAATCCTGGTCTTACGCCTCCGCCTGATCTTGAGTTTTGTCCGTCTCTACCACGTCCAGCATTGTGTCCTAATCCTGAACCGTAACCTCTACCAACTCTTTTTCTTGCTTTTACTTCTCCACCTTTAGCAGGTCTTAAGTTGTGTAATTTCACTATAACACCTCCTACTTAACTTCTTCTACGTCAACCATGAATGCAATGTGTCTAATCATTCCACGAATTGCATCATTGTCTTCTTTGATTACTGATTGTCCGATTTTATGAAGTCCAAGGGCTTCACAAGTTCTAATGTGTTTTTCAATTCTACCGATTTTGCTCTTTTTAAGAGTGATCTTTAATTTACTCACTTAAAAGCCCTCCTTATTTTAAAATTTCTTCTACAGACTTTCCTCTTAATTTAGCTACTTGTTCAGCTGTCTTAAGTGATTTAAGTCCTTCTACAGTTGCATTAACAATGTTTTGAGGGTTTGATGTTCCCAATGATTTAGAACGAACGTCTTTGATACCAGCTAATTCACATACCGCACGAACTGGCCCTCCGGCGATAACTCCAGTACCTTCTCCAGCTGGTTTTAATAATACTCTACCAGCTCCAAATATTCCTGTTACTTGGTGAGGAATAGTTGTGTTTACGATAGGAACTGTGAAGATGTGCTTTTTAGCATCTTGGCTAGCTTTTCTAATAGCTTCTGGTACTTCTTGTGCTTTACCAATACCAACACCAACGTGTCCGTTTTTATCTCCAACTACTACAAGGGCTGCGAATCTAAAGTTTCTACCACCCTTAACAACCTTAGCTACACGGTTAATATTTACAACTCTTTCTTCTAATTCTAAACCTTCTATTTCTTTATTTAAAAGTTCCAATACTAAATACCTCCCTTGCACTAAAATTTAAGTCCGGCGCTTCTAGCACCTTCAGCTAATTCTTTAACTTTTCCGTGATATAAATATCCAGATCTGTCAAATACGCATTGTTCAATGCCTTTGTCGATAGCTCTCTTACCGATTAATTCACCAACAAGTTTTGCAGCTTCCATGTTAGATTTTGATTCGCCTTTGTAATCTTTATCTAATGTAGATGCAGCTACTAATGTGTTGTGGTTAACATCATCGATTAATTGTGCATAGATGTTAGTATTAGACTTGAATACGCATAATCTTGGTTTTTCAGAAGTTCCTGTAAGGTTCTTACGAATACGTAGATGTCTTTTAACTCTATTTGCGTTTTTATCAATTTTCTTAAACATACCTTACTCCTTTCCTACTTACCTGTTTTACCGACTTTACGTCTAATATGTTCATCTTCATATCTGATACCTTTGCCTTTGTATGGTTCAGGTCCTCTTAAGTCTCTGATTTTTGCAGCATAGTTACCAACTTGTTGTTTGTTGATACCACTGATAACTAATGTGTGTTGTTCTGGAACTTCAACTGATATTCCTTCTGGATCTTCTTTTTCAATTGTGTGTGAATATCCCAAGTTTAACACTAATTTTTTACCTTGTTTTGCTGCTCTATAACCAGTACCTTCTATAATTAAAGTTTTCTTATATCCTTCAGTAACACCTTCAATCATGTTAAAAACAAGAGTTCTTGTTAAACCATGAAGTGATTTGTGTCTTTTAATGTCTGAAGGTCTTGAAACTGTGATTGTATTATCTTCTACTTTGATAATCATTTCCTTTGGCATTTGTTCAACTAATTCACCTTTTGGTCCTTTTACAGTACACAAATTGTCTTCAGCTATTTTTACTTCAACGCCATTAGGAATTTCAATTGGTTTTAATCCAATTCTTGACATGGTCAAACCTCCTTATAATGTTTGTGTTACCATACGTAACAAATTACTTCTCCACCAATACCTTCTTTTCTAGCAACTTTATCAGTTACAAGGCCTTTTGATGTAGAGACAATAGCAATACCAAGTCCGCCTAAAACCTTAGGAACTTCATTTGCTCTGGCATAGACACGAAGTCCAGGTTTAGATATTCTCTTGATACCTGAAATTACTTTTTCTTCGTTAGGACCATATTTTAAATCTATTGTAATGATTCCTTGTTTACCATCATCAGTAACATTGAAACCATCGATAAATCCTTCATCTAATAAAATTTGTGCTATTGATTTTTTGATATTAGATGCAGGAACTTCAACAACTTTATGTTTCGCATTAACTGCGTTTCTTATTCTTGTTAGCATATCTGCTATAGGATCAGTCATCATAAAAGCTTCCTCCTTCCTTTCTTACCAGCTTGCTTTTCTTACGCCAGGGATTTCGCCTTTATAAGCCAATTCTCTAAAGCATATACGGCAGATGCCATATTTCTTTAAATATCCGTGAGGTCTACCACAAATTTTGCATCTGTTATATTCTCTTGTGCTAAACTTTGCAGGTCTTTTTTGTTTTGCGATCATTGATTTTTTAGCCACTAAAACTCCTCCTTATTTCTTAAATGGCATTCCCATTTTGTCTAATAATTCCTTAGCTTCTTCGTCAGTGTTTGCAGTAGTAACGACCACAATATCCATACCTCTAATTTGATCTACCATATCGTATTCAATTTCAGGGAATATTAATTGTTCTTTGATACCTACAGCATAGTTTCCTCTACCATCGAATGATTTAGAAGAAATACCTCTAAAGTCTCTTACACGTGGAAGAGAAATGTTCATAAATTTATCTAAGAAATCATACATTTTTTCACCACGTAATGTAACTTTAACACCAACATTCATTCCTTCTCTAAGTTTGAAGTTAGCGATAGATTTTCTTGCTTTTGTTACAATTGGGTGTTGTCCTGTAATTGTTTCTAATTCTTTAACTGCGCTTTCGATAGCTTTAGGATTTTCTTTTGAAGAACCTAAACCCATGTTAAGCACGATTTTTTCCAATCTTGGAACTTGCATGATGTTTTCATATTTGAAACGTTCAACCAAGAAAGGAACAACTTCATTTGTATATTTTTCTTTTAATCTGGAAGTCAAGTTTATACCCTCCTTATGTTACTTAATAGTTTCGTTGTTAGATTTCATAAATCTAACTTTCTTACCGTCTTCAAACTTGTAACCTAATCTTGTGCCTTTCTTGTTTTTAGCATCATAATACATTACGTTTGAAACATCAATCGGAGCTTCTTTTTTGATTAGTCCGCTTTCAACACCACGTCCGTTAGCTTTTTGGTGTTTAGTAACTATGTTAACTCCTTCTACTACTACTCTATTTTGTTTGGCTAATACTTCAATAACATTTCCAGTCTTTCCTTTGTCTTTACCAGAAATAACTATTACAGTATCTCCATTTTTAATCTTCATATCTCTTTACACCTCCAATTATAACACTTCAGGTGCCAATGAGATTATTTTCATGAAGTTATTGGCTCTCAATTCACGAGTTACTGAACCAAAAATTCTTGTTCCCACTGGATTTTTATCATCTTTTATAATTACAGCTGCGTTATCGTCAAATCTGATGTAACTTCCATCAGCTCTTCCCAATGGTTTAGTTGTTCTTACGATAACAGCTTTTACTACATCACCTTTTTTAACCATACCGCCCGGTTGTGCAGATTTAACTGAGCAAACTACGATGTCTCCGATAGCTGCGTACTTTCTTTTAGTACCACCTAAAACTCTTATTACTAGTAGTTCTTTTGCACCAGAGTTATCTGCAACTCTCAAACGACTTTCTTGTTGAATCATAAAATTCTCCTTTCGTAATAAGAATTACTTAGCTTTTTCTATAACTTCTACAAGTCTCCAGTTCTTTGTTTTAGAAAGAGGTCTTGTTTCCATTATTTTAACTTTATCGCCGATACCAGCAATGTTTTCTTCATCGTGTGCTTTAAATTTAGTTGTTTTTCTTAATTGTTTACCGTATTTAGGATCTTTGACAAGTGTCTTAACTTCTACAACAATTGACTTATCCATCTTATCTGAAACAACTATACCAACTATGGTTTTTCTCATATTTCTTTCCATAATTGTTAAGCCTCCTTACCAATGTTTAGCTCACGTTCTCTAATAATAGTTTTAATACGAGCTATATCTTTTTTTACAAGTCCTATCATCATAGGGTTTTCTAATTGCCCAGTAGCTAATTGAAAACGTAGATTAAACAATTCACTTTTAGATTGTTCTAATTGTTTTTGTAAATCTTGATCTGATAGATTACGAATTTCTTTAGTTTTCATCAGCTTCACCGTCCTTTTCTCCGAACTCTTCACGAGTTATAAATTTAGTTTTGATAGGTAGTTTGTGTTGAGCAAGTCTCATAGCTTCACGTGCTACATCTTTAGGAACACCTGCCATTTCAAATAATACTCTACCTGGTTTAATTACTGCTACCCAATATTCCGGAGCTCCTTTACCTGAACCCATACGAATACCGATAGGCTTCTTTGACACTGGCTTATCTGGGAAAACTTTAATCCAGATGTTACCGCCTCTTTTTATATATCTTGTCATAGCACGACGTGCTGCTTCTATTTGATTAGCTGTTAACCAACAAGAACCTAACGCTTGTATACCATAATCACCGTAAGTTAAAGTATTGCCTTTTAATGCTTTACCTTTCATTCTGCCTCTGTGAACTCTACGGTATTTTACTCTTTTAGGCATTAACATAGAATATTTCCTCCTCTCGAATTAGTTTTTAGCTGCTTGTGATTTACCTTTTCTGTTATTGTTTCTTCTTTTTCTGTTTTTGTCATTTTTTTTGTTTTTGTAAACAGGTAAATCTTCTTCTGTCATACCAGGTAACATTTCACCTTTGTATAACCAAACTTTAACACCAAGCTTACCATAAGTTGTGTCTGCTTCTGCAAATCCATAGTCGATTGCAGCTCTTAGAGTTTGAAGAGGAATAGTTCCTTCGCTGTATCCTTCGCTTCTTGCCATATCAGCTCCACCAAGTCTACCAGAAACCATAGTCTTAATACCCAAAGCTCCTGCTCTCATGCTTCTTTGCATTGTTTGTTTCATTGCACGTCTGAAAGAAATACGTCTTTCTAATTGACTTGCGATGTTTTCTGCAACTAATTGTGCATCTAAGTCTTGGAACTTAATTTCTTCTACATTTATGATTAATTTCTTACCTGTTAATTTTTCTAATTTATTTTTTAATTCTTCAACGCCAGCACCTTGACGGCCAATAACCATACCAGGTTTAGCTGTGTTGATAGTTACTTTAATTTTGTTTGATGCTCTTTCGATGGCTATACTGCTAATACCAGCGCTGAAAGATTCTTTCTTGATTAGTTCACGAATTTTGTGATCTTCTACTAAATAATCACTAAAATCTTTTTTATCTGCAAACCATCTTGAATCCCAGTCTTTGATAACACCAACTCTTAATCCTTTAGGATTAACTTTTTGACCCATCAGACTCCTCCTTATAATTCTCTTTCTTCTACAACTACGCCAACATGACTTGATCTTTTAAGGATTGGATAAGCCATTCCTTTAGCTTTTGGTCTCCATCTTTTCATTACTGGAGCATTATTAGCGTATGCTTGTGATACAAAAAGATCTTCTCTGTTTAATCCAAAATTGTGTTCTGCGTTTGCAATTGCTGAATTTAGCACTTTTTCTAAAATTCTAGCACCTTTTTTAGGAGTGAATTTCAATATAGCAAGGGCTTCATCAACTTGTTTACCTCTAATTTCTTTGCATATAAAGTTAACTTTTAGAGGAGAAATACGTACATATTTCGCTATAGCTTTAGCTTGCATTGTCATACCTCCTTATATTAATTACGAACCTTACTCGTTTTTTCGTTTTTAATGTGACCTTTGTATGTTCTTGTAGGAACAAATTCTCCTAATTTATGACCAACCATATCGTCAGTAATATAAACAGGTACATGCTTTCTTCCATCGTGAACTGCAATTGTGTGACCTACGAAGTTAGGGAATATTGTAGAACGACGAGACCAAGTTTTAATAATCTTCTTTTCATCGTTTTTGTTAAGTTCTTCCACTTTCTTCATTAAGTGTTCATCGCAGAAAGGTCCTTTTTTAAGTGATCTACTCATTCTATCCCTCCGTTATTTCTTTCTTCTTCTTACAATGTACTTATTAGACTTTTTGTTTTTCTTACGAGTCTTAAGTCCAAGTGCTGGTTTACCCCATGGAGTTGAAGGAGCTGGTCTACCGATTGGTGCTCTACCTTCACCACCACCGTGAGGGTGATCTACTGGGTTCATTGCTGAACCTCTAACGTAAGGTCTCTTACCTAAGTGTCTGTTACGTCCAGCCTTACCGATTGTAACCAATTCGTGAGAGATATTTCCAACTTGACCTACAGTAGCTTTACAGTCAAGGTGAATTAATCTAAATTCTCCTGATGGTAATCTTAATTGTGCAAATTTACCTTCTTTAGCCATAAGTTGTGCTTCAGCACCAGCTGTTCTAACTAATTGAGCTCCTTTGCCAACTTTCATTTCAATGTTGTGAACTGTAGTACCTACTGGAATGTTTCTCAATGGAAGAGCATTACCAGGTACGATATCTACATCAGCACCACTTTCAACTACATCTCCAACTTTTAAACCTTGTGGTTGGATGATGTATCTCTTTTCACCATCTTCATATTGTAACAAAGCGATGTTTGCTGTTCTGTTTGGATCGTATTCGATTGATTTAACAACAGCTTTAATACCATCTTTGTTTCTTTTAAAATCTATAATTCTATATTTTCTCTTAGCTCCGCCGCCTCTGTGACGAATAGTTACTCTACCATAAGAGTTTCTTCCGCCAGATTTGTTTAAGCTAACAGTTAATGATTTTTCAGGAGTAGTTTTTGTGATTTCATCAAATGATAAAACACTCATACCACGTACACCGGCAGAAGTCGGTTTATATTTTTTTATTGCCATGTTTTTACCCCCTTAATTACATTCCTTCGAAAAATTCAATTTCTTTTGAATCTTCTGTTAATGCAACTATAGCTTTCTTCCAATCAGATCTCTTACCACTGTGAGCGCCCATTCTCTTAACTTTTCCTTTAACGTTCATAGTGTTAACAGATTTTACTTTAACATCAAAAATCTTTTCGATAGCGTTTCTGATTTCTATTTTATCCGCATTTTTATCTACTTTGAATACATATTTCTTTTCTTCCATTTTTCCCATAGAATCTTCAGAAATAATTGGTTTCAAAATAATATCATATGGTGATTTCATTATTGAAACACCTCCTCAAGAATTTTAACAGCATCAGTTGTAATAACTAATGAGTTGTATTTCAAACAATCATATACATTGATTAATCTAGCTTCACAAATAGCTACATTTTCAATGTTTCTAAATGATCTGTAAAGTGTATCATCATTTTTATCAACAACTACTAAAGCTTTCTTGTCTGCTTTAATATTCTTTAATACTTCAACAGCTTTTTTAGTGCTAATAGCATCTAAGCTTAATTTATCTAAAACGATCATTTCATTGTCATTAACTTTGTCAGTTAATACTGATTTGATTGCAAGTCTTCTAACTTTCTTAGGAACAGCGTAGCTATAATCTCTAGGCTTTGGAGCGAATACTACCCCACCACCTCTCCATTGTGGAGATCTGATAGATCCTTGTCTTGCTCTACCTGTACCTTTTTGTCTCCAAGGCTTCTTTCCTCCACCTCTTACCTCACTACGAGTTTTAGCAGATTGTGTGCCTTGTCTTTTATTAGCAAGTTGATTTCTAACTACTTCGTAAACAACGTGCTCATTAACATCAACGCCGAAAATGGCTTCATTTAATTCTAATTCTCCAACATTTTCTCCTTGTTGGTTTAAAATTTGAACTTTAGGCATGTTTCATCCTCCTTCCTATTTTGACTTAATAGCTTCTCTAACAGTAACTACTCCACCTTTGTTTCCTGGAACAGCTCCCTTAATAAGAAGTAAGTTTCTTTCATTGTCAACTTTAACAATTTTCAAGTTTTGAACAGTTACACGGTCGTGACCCATCTTTCCAGAACCTTTACGTCCTTTGAAAACTCTTGCTGGATAAGATCCGGCACTTCTTGCACCTGCAACTCTGTGTGATTTAGAGCCGTGTCCCATAGGTCCTCTTGAATAGTTGTGTCTAACTATTGCACCTTGAGTTCCCTTACCTTTTGAAATACCGATAACATCCACAACGTCTCCGTCTTGGAAAATATCTAATTTGATTTCATCGCCAAGGTTAAATTGTTCGTCATCATTAATTTTGAACTCTCTTAAGTGTTTCTTGAATGAAACGCCTGCTTTGCCAAAATGACCTCTCATTGGTTGGTTTACATGTTTTTCTTTCTTTTCAATGTAACCAACTTGAATTGCGTTATATCCTTCTTTTTCTTTAGTTTTGATTTGTGTAACAACCATTGGACCCGCTTCAATGACAGTTACTGGAACAACACTACCGTCTTCGTTGAAGATTTGAGTCATTCCGATTTTTTTACCTAAAATACTCTTCATTGAGTACACCTCCTATAGTGTGATATCCACATTAAAATTTACTTACAGCGGATTGCTTTACAATCATACTAAGATTAAAGTTTAATTTCGATATCTACGCCGGCAGGAAGGTTAAGCTTTTTAAGCGCTTCCAATGTCTTTGCGTTAGGATTAATGATATCGATTAATCTCTTATGTGTTCTTTGTTCGAACTGTTCTCTTGAGTCTTTGTATTTGTGAACAGCTCTTAAGATTGTAATAACTTCTTTTTCTGTTGGCAACGGAATAGGACCTGAAACTTTAACGTCAGTTCTCTTAGCTGCCTCAACGATTTTTTGAGCTGATTGATCGATTAATTCGTGATCATAAGCTCTTAGTCTGATTCTGATTTTTTGATTTGCCATTTAGGCACCTCCTCTAAATTTTTGAAGAAGCGTCTTGCTGGGTTATGTTCATACACCCTCCCGGGTGTACAGTGACCTAAAATTTAAAAAACTTTTTTAAAAAGTTTAACCCATCGCCCTAATCTTGTAGGACTTCTCGGTGAAAATTACCTCGGAAGATTAATCACGTTTCCCGAGCAACCTTCCACTTCTACGCTTACTAACTTTAGGCACAACTGGTATTATACATTGTCTATACAACAATGTCAACACTTTTTTGAAGTTTTTTTGTAAAATTTCAATATTTTTACGAAAAATTTGTTTCCTTCCTTATTATATAATAAAAGCACGTGGAATAAAATGAGTTTCGGGAGATTTTTTTATAGATTTTCGCTTGCTAAGCGTATCTCAAAAACAAAAATAATTTAGCACGAATATCTGTCTCCAAAAATAGACAAATTCAAAGCTTGTGAACCTAAAATCTCAAGTGCGAGCTTCGCTCTGGCACGAGTGAGATTTTTTCACGGTTCACTTCGCTAGAATTTGTAGTTATTTTTTACGAATGATATTCTTAGCTAAAACTATTTTTGTTTTTATTGCTAAGAAGTGTCGTCAGTAATTTTCGGTAACATTTTTCGTTTTAACTTGCGACAAATTTTCATCCAACAATTTTCGTTTTAACTTTCAACAAAGTGTTGTTAATAATTTTTTTAATATTTAGTGAATAATATTCTTTAAATCTGGGTATATAAAGTATATCAACAATTTAAGGAGGTGTTAGTATGGTAGAAGAAAAGAAATCAGTTGATTGGATGTCTCTTATTACAGGTATTTGTTTTATTATAGTTTCATTCATAGCTTTTAAAAATCCATATGCCAGCTTAGCGAGTCTGGTGATTTATTTTGGAATAATTGCAATTGTTAAAGGCGTAGGCGGAGTTTTAATTTATAAAAATATAAAAGATTTTACAAGTCTGAACATAAAATTATTCTTTTGGATAAGCATAATAGATATAATACTTGGCCTCATTCTTGTTTTTAATGTCGAATCTGCTGTATTGATCATTCCGTATGTGTTCTCGATTTGGTTTATTATCGATTCAATCAACGATATTAGTTTCGGAAGATATCTAAGGTTTGTTCCAGGTGGACTTTACCATCTTAATATCATAATTAATATTATTACTTTAATTCTTGGAATTATGATGTTGTACAATCCTTTAAGAGCATCTTTTACGGTTGTATTTTTAATCGGAATGTATTTGACAATATCTGGCGTTAAATATATTGCATATGCTTTCAAACATGAGTATTAAAAAAATCGTCTCAAAATGATGTGTGCCATCTTTACCGGGTCATCCAGTAAGGATGGTACATATCAAAACGAGACGATTTTTTATATTTTAATGTTAACCCATTTACCTTGTCTAAATCTGATTGAATTGAACATGTATCTAGAGAATTGGTCGGAGAAGATTCCTAGCCATATTCCCACGATTCCCATTTCAAACACAGATACAAGGATGTATGTTACTACTGTCCTTATGATTGTTACACTTATGATTGAAGAGATTAATGTGTATTTTACATCACCTGCTGATCTCAAACATCCTCCGTAGATGATTTGTGAGATTTGTAGAAGGACTATTACTGTGATGAATCTTGCGATGATTTCTCCTGTTTCTATGATGGAGAGTTTGTCGAAGAACAAATGGAATATTCCTTTTCCAAATAACAACAATATCAAAGATAGTACAAGAGATATCATAAGTCCTATTCGTTGGCAGACTTTGCCGTAAATCTTGGCGTTTTCTTTCTTGCCAGCGCCAAGGCTTGATCCTGTTAGAACGACTGCTGCAACTTGCATCCCGTCTGCGAACGCAAAACAAATGCTAAGAAGATTCATTCCTACGTTGTGTGCTGCAAATGTGTCAGTTCCTAGTCCTGCTGCCATCAATGCTGTTGTCAAGAATCCGATTCTCATGGCTATATTTTCTACGAACAAATTGGTTCCAAGTTTGACGATACTTGTGAATACTTCAACTGTTGGTTTGATTTTCTTCTTGAAAATGTATTTGATTTGTACGAAACCATCTTTTCTGAAAAGAGATCTGATGCACATAATACTACTTACGACTGTTCCAAGTACTGTTGCAAGCGCTGCTCCTGAAACTTCCATCTTCGGAAAACCAAAATTACCACCTATCAAACAGTAGTTGAAAAATATATTGACAATACTAGACACTAAGTTGGTCGTGAAGGCAATTCTCGTGTTTCCCGATCCTCTTTGTGCTGCATTTATCGCCATGCTAACTACGGAAAAAAGCATTCCACCCATTATTATCCTGAAATAATTCAGTGCATCAGTATGCGTGTCTGAGTTACTTCCTGCAAGTCTCAATATGCTATCTGAAAAATACACCATCAAAGTGCTTATCACAACTGTTAGAACAAGTCCCATGATAATCGCTGTGACAAGTATTCTGTTTGCTCCTTCTTTGTCTTCTTCACCGAGACGTCTGGCTACAAGTGCTGATGTTGCGATGTTTATGGCGAAAAATATCGACAATGCTATAAATTTAGGTTGCGTTGTAAGACCTACTGCCGCTACTGCAGAGCTTCCAATCGAAGA
>NZ_JAGYZD010000188.1 GCF_018371055.1 Finegoldia magna
TTAATTCATCATCAATTTGAAAATCATCTTGTCTATTACTTATCTGTATTATCATAATTTGACCTATTGTTATCTAATTTTTCATAAGCTCCAATAATTTTTTGTACAAGTGGATGTCTTACAACATCTGTTTTTTCAAACTCTAAAAAGCTTATTCCTTCTATGTCTCTAAGAATATTAGTCGCAACTAATAACCCTGATTTTTTACCTCTTGGTAAGTCAACTTGTGTAATATCTCCCGTTACTATAGCTTTTGAACCATATCCTATTCTAGTTAAAAACATCTTCATTTGTTCATTGGTAGTATTTTGTGCTTCGTCTAATATAATGTATGCATTATCTAAAGTTCTACCTCTCATATATGCCAATGGTGCTACTTCTATCAATCCTCTATCTTTAAACTTTTCAAAATTTTCATAACCTAATATATCAAACATAGCATCATATATAGGTCTTAGATAAGGATCAATTTTTTCTTGAAGATCTCCTGGCAAAAATCCTAAACTTTCTCCAGCTTCTACAGCTGGTCTAGTTAAAATTATCCTATCTACTTCGTTATTTCTAAATGCATTTATTGCCATAGCCATTGCCAAGTAAGTTTTTCCTGTACCTGCAGGTCCTATTCCAAAAACAATATCATTTTTATTAATCATTTCAACATAGTTTCTTTGATTTACAGTTTTTGGCTTTAAAGGTTTACCTTTTGAATTGTAGCAAATTACATAGTCCTTAATTTTTGAAATATTTTCTTGTTTTATTTTTTCTAAGTTAGAAAGCAAATAGTCCAAATCTTGATCTGTTATTTCGTTCCCCGATAACGTATGTGTATTTATTGATTCTAAAAGATTACTTGCACTTTCAATATTCAAATCAGAACCACTAATTAGAATACCTTCTTCAGAAATCTTTAATATAACATCACAAGCTTCTTCAATTTTTTTTGCATTTTTTTCTAATTGACCAAAAATAAAAGTTATTAATTTTTCATTATTAGTTTTGTATATTAAATGTTTATCCATAATCACTCCATTTATCTAATTATAACATATCACTAAAAATCAAATAAACTTATTTGGTTTTCATTTTGTAAACCATCTAAAACGCCGTGGTTTTCTAGTATTTCTAAAGCTGTTTTATTAACTTTCGTTCTCATAGTAAAATCTTGTTTTGAAATAAAATCACCTTTTTGTATTTCTTCAAAAATAGCAATAGAGTTTGCGTCGCTAACCCCTTCTAGTGCATTAAAAGGAGGCTGAATGAATCCTTTTTCTAATACTTTGAACTTAGCCTTGTCAGATTTATGCAAGTCAACTCTTGATTGTTTTATTCCCCTGCAATACATTTCTTCTGCTACTTCTAATACAGAGTATTTGTTACTATCCTTAGCTGTCATCTTAGAATTTGATTCTTTGTATTTATCCTTCAAAGATTGCATTTCTTCTCTAATTGCACTTAATCCTCTTACAATAACATCACCTGGATAATCTTGTAATTTTATTGTAAAAAATGTCGAATAAAAAGCTTCTGGATAGTGTACTTTAAAATAAGCAATTCGATAACTCATCATAACATAAGCTACAGCATGGGCTTTCGGGAAAAGATATTCAATAGTTTTACAAGATTCAATGTACCAATCTGGCACACCGTTTTCAGTCATATAATTTAGAGTATCTTCATCAAGAAGTCTATTTTTTCTTACTGTTTCCATTATTTTAAATGATCTTTTCTTTTCAAGGCCTTTATTTATTAGATAAATCATAATATCATCTCTTGTACAAATAGTATCTTTCAATTCGACAACACCATCTCTTATTAGATCTTGTGCATTATTTAACCATACATTTGTTCCATGAGACAATCCAGAAATTCTAACTAACTCTGAAAAAGTTTTTGGAGTTGTATCTCTCAACATTCCTCTTACAAAGTTTGTACCAAATTCAGGTATTCCTAATGTTCCAATATCCAGTCCATCAATTAATTCTTCAAAGTGTAAAGCATCTATTGAAGAAAAAATACTCATTGTCTCTTTATCATCCATAGGAATAGTTAATGGATCCACTCCTGTCATATCCGACAACATTTTTATAATAGTTGGAACGTCGTGTCCAAGCAAGTCAAGCTTTAAAATTCTACCACTTATAGACTTATAATTGAAGTGAGTAGTGATTATATCACTGTTAACATCATCCGCAGGATGTTGAACTGGACAAAAATCTTCAATATCTTTATCTCTTGGAACTATCATTACTCCACCTGGATGTTGCCCCGAAGTTCTTTTAACTCCCAAGATTCCTCTTTGTAAGTATTTTATCTCTGAATTATTAACATATACGTTTTTATCTTCAAAATATTTTTTTATATACCCATAAGCTGTTTTGTCGGAAATTGTACCAATAGTTCCAGCTCTGAACACCTTACCTTCCCCAAACAATTCTTCAGTATATTTGTGAACAGTCGGTTGATATTCCCCAGCAAAGTTCAAATCAATATCTGGCTCTTTATCGCCATCAAATCCTAAGAAAACTTCAAATGGTATATTATGACCTTCTTTTTTTAATGGTTGTCCACATACTGGACAAATTTTATCTTCAAGATCCACTCCTGAACCTATATTTTCATCATGTATAAACTCAGAATGTTTGCAGTTCTCACAAATATAATGCGGAATTAAAGGATTAACTTCTGTTATGTCAGCCATTGTCGCAACAAAGCTAGATCCTACAGATCCTCTGGAACCTACTAGATATCCATCTTCATTACTTTTCTTTACCAATTTTTGAGCGATAATATATAATACAGCATAACCATTTGAAATTATAGATGATAATTCACGTTCTAATCTACTTTCAACAATTTCTGGTAAATCATCTCCATATATACTTCTAGCTTTTTTATAAGTCATTTTTCTTAATTCTGTATCAGACCCCTCTATAACTGGTGGAAAAGTTCCATCTGGTATTGGCTTTATATCATCTAGCATTTCTGAAATTTTTATGGTATTATCTATTACTATTTCTTCAGCCACATCTTTTTCTAAAAAACTAAATTCATTCATCATTTCATCAGTTGTTCTGAAAAACAACGTAGGGAATTTTTCGCCATAAATTTTTCTAGGTTGACCTTCTAATATTATATTTCTAAAAATATAGTCCGTTTTTTCAAAGTATTTTGCATAAGAATCAGCCACAAGAGGTTTATTGTGCTTTTTTGATAAATCATATAGTTTTCTAGTTAATTCTTCACAACTCTTTAAGTTAAAGCTCATTCTTTTTGACTTTACTCCATCATAATAAAGTGGTGGTTGAACCTCCAAAAAATCATACCT
>NZ_JAGYZD010000189.1 GCF_018371055.1 Finegoldia magna
AATCTTGAATAAATTTGTTTTGTTTTCATCGCAATTCTAATTCCAAAAACTAGGAATGCAAAGTAAGCAATAATTAAAATCAAAGCTCCCAAAAATCCAAATTCTTCACAAATAATCGCAAAGATAAAATCGTTGTGAGCTTGTGACAAATACAAAAATTTCTGTTTACTCATGCCCAATCCGCTGCCCAGAAAACTACCGTTAGATACAGCAGCTAACGATTGGGATAATTGCCATCCCTGATCTTCTAAATTTCCCAACGGATCAATAAAAGCTATAATCCTGTCAATTCTACTGTATCCTATTTTTACTTTAAATATCGCTACGTATCCAAAAACAAGAGCAGTTATAAAAGTAGATATAATGTATCTAATATTTAAACCGCTAACCATGAATACGCAAAACACACTTCCTATGATTACTATTGCAGTTGATAAATCAGGTTGCATAAAAACAAATCCTCCCGATATCGAAACTAATATAATCATTCTTAAAAATCCTTCTTTGAAGGTTTTTATTTTATTAATGTTTTGTGATACAATAGCTGCTGCTAAGTTAATCGATGCAAATTTAAGAATGTCAGATGGCATAAAACTAAATGATTTAATCTTGATCCAACGTTTTGCGTAATTTATTTCTTTTCCCAACGGTGTAAAGACCAACATACACAATAATATTGCAAAAATATATATCCATAATGCATTTTTTTTGTAATTTTCGTTATTAAATACACTTGTAAATTTCATGAAAATAAAACCAAGCAAGGCAAAAATCCCCTGTCTTAGGCCATAATAATACCAAGCTCTATGCTCACTAACTGCGGTTGGCCAACTTGAGCTTAGTACCATAATTATTCCAAAAATTGTCAGGAAAATCGTAATATACAAGATACCTTTCCCATCTTTTGAAAGTTTCATGCTTCTATCCTCGCAAATTTTTCACTAATTCTTTAAATTCGTTTCCTCTTTCTTCATAGTTATTGTACATTCCCCAACTTGCACTAGCAGGAGAAAGTAGCACCACATCTCCACTTTCGGCTATTTGATTAGCTTGAGTAACAGCTTGTTTCATATCATCTACCAAAAATATCTTTTCAAATCCATATTCTCTTGCTTTTTTCTCAAACAAATCTCTAGTTTGACCCATTAAAACCAACGCTTTAAATTTGTTCTTACCAGCTATGAAAAAATTATCCAAGCTTACTTTTTTGTCGTATCCACCAGCTAATATAATAACATTCTTATCAAAAGATTCTATCGCTTTGACACTAGCATCTACATTAGTTCCCTTAGAATCGTTGTAGTATTTTACTCCAGACATTTCCCTTACAAATTCTAATCTATGTTCTACACCAGAAAAAGTCATTAAAGTTTGTCTGATACTATCATCATTAATACCTATCAACTTTGCTAAAGTAACACAGAATAGAACATTTTGATAATTATGATAGCCTATTAATTTAACATCTTTTAAATCAATTATTTTATTACAATCTGAATCAGAAAAATATATTGAATCGCCTTTTATGAATGAACCTTTTTTAACATCAGTTGAAGTCGATACATCATATACGTTTGATTTTGTAAATTTTTTGCATTCTTCGTAGTATTCATCATCAACATTAAGTACAGTATAACAATTATCGTCTTGATTTTTTAATACATTTTTTTTAGCGTTTACATAATTTTGCATACTTCCGTGCCAATCAATATGATCTGGAGTTATATTGATTATGCAAGAATATTGTGGTTTAAAGTTTTTCGTGCTTTCTAGTTGGAAGCTTGAACATTCAATAACAAAATATGTGTCCTTGTCGCTGTTGTAGATTTCCCACAACATTCCTACTCCAATATTTCCTATCGAAATAGCTTTTCTTCCTGAATCATTCAACATTTTAGTCATCAACGAAGTTGTAGTTGTTTTTCCATTCGTGCCAGTAATTGCTACAATTTTAATATCATCAAAAATTCTTTGTGCCAATTCCAAATCACTAACAACTTCGATACTTAATTCATTAGCCTTTAATATCACTGGATTATCCATTCTAATGCCTGGACTTTTTAAAATAGTATCGTACTTATCAATAGTATCTATAGATTCTATTTGAACGTCTAATTCCTTTAATATTTTTGATTTTTCCTCGTCAATATTATCATCGATAGCCCCCAAATCATATCCTTTTAATTTTAATGTTTTTAGAGCTGATATTCCTGTTCTAGCTAATCCAAATACTAATATTTTTTCCATAATTCACCTACAATATATCTATTAGAGTAATTAAACTTGTAATTACTGATACAACCATAAAAGTTGATACTATTTTTTGTTCTTTGTATCCTTTTAATTCATAATGATGATGAATAGGGCTCATCAAAAATACTCTTTTTTTGTTTCTCAATTTGTAGCTTGTCATTTGAATTATTACGGATAATACTTCAATCATGTACACAAATCCTAAAATGATTAAGTACAAACTTAAGCCGTACATAGCCATAATCATTACCAAAGCGCCACCTATAGCCATAGATCCTGTATCACCCATAAAAACTTTCGCTGGATTTGAATTGTACACCAAAAATCCAAATAGACTTCCTGCAAATATAATACTGAATATACTAGCTGTTGAATTTAAGTTATACAAAATAATACTTGTAGCAATGAACACAGGAATTGATACAGAAGTTGCAAGTCCGTCTAATCCATCAGTAAGATTAGTAGCATTAGATGTTCCCATCATTACGAAAATCAAGAATGGATAAGTTATTATTCCAAAATCTACTGTTTTATGGAAGAAAGGAATAACTTGTTTTGTAAAATTTGGATTTACTTGTTTAATCAAAAAACAAGCTATGATGGAAAACAAAAGTTGTAACACAAGTTTTTGTTTTTCGTTTAATCCCAATGAACGTTTCATTACTAACTTCATGAAATCATCTATAAAACCTATCGCTCCAAATGCAAGCATTCCATATATTGCCAACAAAACTTCACTATTAAATAATCTAAATACAATCACAGTAATCAACGTAGATATTATAAATATAATACCTCCCATAGTTGGTGTTCCAGCTTTCGAATAGTGTGATTTCGGGCCGTCATCTCTGATTTCTTGACCAATATGTTTTTGTCTTAAAATCTTGATTATAAACTTTCCTAATATCAATGAAATTACAATTGATAATAACATCGACATTAAAATTTCACTTTTAAAATTCATATTTATCTCCTCGTATAATATAGTTGTAGTAATAAATACTACATTTTATTTTCAATCCCACTTTCATATGGGATAATAATTGTATAGATAGAGGTCGTAGCTATC
>NZ_JAGYZD010000190.1 GCF_018371055.1 Finegoldia magna
GTTAATGTTGTTTTACCGTGGTCAACGTGACCTATTGTACCAATGTTAACATGTGGTTTTGTTCTTTCAAATTTAGCTTTACTCATTTATATAAGCCTCCTATTTATTATTCTTTTTTCCTATAACTTCTTCTGATATTGAGTTAGGAACTTGTTCATAATGATCGAATTGCATTGAATATGTTGCACGACCTTGAGTTTTTGATCTTAAGTCTGTTGCATATCCAAACATTTCTGCCAATGGAATAAACGCATCTAATACGTGTACACCATTTTTAGGATTCATACCGTCAATCTTACCTCTTCTTGATGAAACGTCTCCCATTACATCTCCCAAGTATTCATCTGGAGTAGTGATTTCAACTTTCATCGCTGGTTCCAATAAGATTGGTTTTGCTTTAGCAACTGCTGCTCTGAAGCCCATAGAACCGGCAATTTTGTATGCCATTTCTGATGAGTCGACATCGTGGTAAGAACCATCTAAAAGAGTAATCTTCATGTCAAGCATTGGATATCCACCTAAGATACCTGTTTGAGCTGCTTCTTCAGCACCTGCTTGAACTGATGGAATGTATTCTTTTGGAATAGCACCACCGACAATTGCGTTAACAAATTCGATACCATTTGCTTCTTCAGGGTTGTCAATCGGTTCGACTCTAAGAGTACAGTCACCGTATTGTCCACGTCCACCTGATTGCTTAACGTATTTTCCTTGAGCTTCAGCTGCTTGAGTGATTGATTCTCTGTAAGCAACTTGTGGATTACCAATGTTAGCTTCTACTTTGAATTCACGTAAAAGTCTATCAACGATAATTTCAAGGTGAAGTTCACCCATACCAGATATGATAGTATCGCCAGTTTCTTCGTCTGTATATGTTCTGAAAGTTGGGTCTTCTTCTGCAAGTTTTGCAAGAGCAATACCCATTTTTTCTTGACTTGCTTTTGTTTTAGGTTCGATTGCTACAGAAATTACTGGATCTGGGAATTCCATGTTTTCAAGGATAACTTCGCTATCCATATCACATAAAGTATCCCCTGTTGTAGTATCTTTTAAACCGATAATAGCTACGATGTCTCCAGCGTATGCTTTTTCAATTTCTTCACGCTTGTTAGCATGCATCATTAAGATACGACCAATTCTTTCTCTCTTACCTTTTGTAGAGTTGTATACATAGCTTCCTGATTCAATACTACCTGAATAGATTCTAGTAAATGCAAGTTTACCAACATATGGGTCTGTTGCGATTTTGAATGCTAATGCAGCAAATGGTTCTTCATCTGATGACTTTCTTGTAGTTGGTTCATCAGTTTGAGGATCCACACCTTTGATATCTGGTACATCAGTTGGTGCTGGCATATAATCAACTATTGCATCCAATAATGGTTGAACACCTTTGTTCTTATATGCAGAACCACAAAGTACTGGGTTCATTGCATTAGCAATTGTTGCAGTTCTTATAGCTCTTTTGATTTCTTCTTCTGTTAATTCTTCACCTTCAAGGTATTTTTCCATTAACTCTTCATCGTGTTCTGCTATGTTTTCTAATAATTCTGCTCTATATTTTTCAGCTACTTCTACTAAGTCACTTGGAATATCTTCAATAGAGAATTCTGTTCCTAGTTCGTTTTTGTAGATATTAGCTTTCATTGTAATAAGATCAACTACACCTACGAATTTATCTTCAGCTCCGATAGGAATTTCGATAGGTACAGCATTTGCTCTCAATCTTTCTCTAATAGTGTCAACAGACATAAAGAAATCAGCGCCTGTTGCATCCATTTTATTGATGAAGCAAATTCTTGGTACGCCATATTTATCAGCTTGTCTCCAAACAGTTTCTGATTGTGGTTCTACACCGCTTTTCGCATCGAATAAAGCAACTGAACCGTCAAGAACTCTAAGAGATCTTTCTACTTCAACTGTGAAGTCAACGTGACCCGGTGTATCGATAATATTGATTCTGTTACCTTTCCAGAAACAAGTTGTTGCTGCAGAAGTAATTGTAATACCTCTTTCTTGTTCTTGAACCATCCAGTCCATTTGAGCGGCACCGTCGTGAGTGTCCCCAATTTTATGGATTTTACCTGAATAGTATAAAATACGTTCAGTAACTGTCGTTTTACCGGCATCAATATGGGCCATTATACCAATGTTTCTTGTATCTTTTAATGAAACTTGTCTAGCCATTTTTTCTCCTTACTTACTTTCCGATAGATTAGTATCTATAATGTGCAAAAGCCTTATTAGCTTCAGCCATCTTGTGTACGTCTTCTCTCTTCTTAACTGATGCACCAGTGTTATTAGCTGCATCCATGATTTCTTTAGCTAACTTTTCAACCATAGTTTTTTCACCACGAGCTCTTGTATAAGTTGTTAACCATCTCAAACCTAAAGTTTGTCTTCTTTCTGGTCTAACTTCGATAGGAACTTGATAGTTAGCTCCACCTATTCTTCTAGTCTTAACTTCTAAGATAGGCATAATATTGTTCATTGCTTTGTAGAATACTTCAAGAGCGTCTTCTCCTGTAGTTTCTTTGATAATATCAAAAGCACCATAAACAATTTTTTGGGCAGTACCTTTTTTTCCGTCTAACATAATGTTGTTGATAAGCTTAGTAACTGTCTTATCATCGTAAACTGGATCTGGCATTACCTCTCTTTTTTGAACATGTCCTTTTCTTGGCACTTCGCTTCCCTCCTTACTATTTAGTATTTCTCAGGTACTCGAATTACATCGCTGTGCTATAAATGTATATTAAAATCTTTTATTCACACTAATACCTTTTGTTTTTGTTTTATTTCTTTGGTTTCTTAGCACCGTACTTTGAACGACCTTGCATTCTGTTTTGAACAGCTGCAGTATCCAAAGCACCTCTGATAATGTGGTATCTTACCCCTGGTAAGTCCTTTACTCTACCACCTCTGATTAATACAACACTGTGTTCTTGTAGGTTGTGTCCGATACCTGGAATGTAAGATAAAACTTCCATACCATTAGTTAAACGAACTCTGGCAACCTTACGAAGTGCTGAGTTAGGCTTTTTAGGAGTCATAGTTCTTACTGAAGTACATACGCCTCTTTTTTGAGGTGAGTTAGCTTCTGTATAGCTTTTTTTGATGCTGTTGAAGTTACGACTCAAAGCTGGTGAATCAGATTTGTAAGTTTTAGATTTTCTTCCTTGTCTTACTAATTGATTAATTGTTGGCAAATTTTCCACCTCCTGAAATTATTTTATGCATAAAAAAAGAATATACAAGATATTCTTATTTATCCTTGTATATTCTATCATTAACATTATGATATGTCAAACAAATTCTT
>NZ_JAGYZD010000191.1 GCF_018371055.1 Finegoldia magna
ATGCAAGCTCATATTTTTTACGTGTTTATGAAGCATAATGATAGCAATAATGTTTGGTATAACCATTAATGAGTTTGTTAAGTCTGCTGTGTTCCATACCAAGTCTACTTCTTGTAAAGAACCTGCAATGATACATAATATTACTAAAATTCTGTAAGGCCACAAACCTTTATGACCAAATAAGAATCTGATGTTAGTTTCACCAAAGTAATACCATCCAACTATTGTAGTGAATGCGAAGAATCCTAATGCTACTGCAAGTAGAACTGTACCACCTGTACCAAATGCTCTTGTGAAAGCTTCTTGAGTAACTAAAGCTCCGTTCAAGCCTTTATCTGTCCAAGCACCTGTTACTAAAATCATTAATGCTGTTACTGTACAAATAACTATTGTATCGATAAATACACCAACCATAGCTGTATAACCTTGTAATACAGGGTGAGCTACGTGAGCTGTAGCGTGAGCGTGTGGTGTAGAACCCATACCAGCTTCGTTAGAGAATAATCCTCTACCAACACCCTTTGATGCTGCTGCTTTAATTGTGATACCCATTGCACCACCAAGAGCTGCTTCTGGATTGAATGCTGCTTGGAATATAAGTTTAAATGCTGGTCCAATTTGATCATGGAATTTAACCATCATTACTATTGCTGCAATTATATAAATCAATGCCATGATAGGAACAACTAATTGTGCAAAGTTTGCAATTCTCTTAATACCACCAATGAATACTCCACCGGCTAATACTGCAACTACTATACCAACAACTATTGGATTAAGGTGTCCACCTGCTCCTTCAACTGCTGCTACAACACTTGTTGCGATTGAGTTTGATTGAACTATGTTTCCTACAAATCCTAATGCAATTACTATTAAAATTGCAAATGCTACTGACATTACTTTTGCTAATCCAGGATGAGTTGGTCCAATACCATTTTTAATGTAATAAGCAGGACCTCCGACGTAGTTTCCTTCGTCGTCTTTTTCTCTAAATTTTTGTGCCAAAACTGCTTCGGCATATATTGTTGCCATACCTAATATAGCTGCAAGCCACATCCAGAATATTGCACCTGGACCACCTGCCATGATTGCTGTTGCAACCCCTGCAACGTTTCCAGTACCTACTTGAGCTGCAATTGCTACTGCTAAAGCTTGGAAAGAAGATACTCCTTCATCTTCAGATTTCTTTTCTTTTGAGAAAACTCCTCCAAAAGTTTGTTTAAATGCTGCGCCTAATTTTCTAAATTGCACGCCTTTTGAATAGATTGTGTAGAATATACCGCAACCTAAAAGTGCAATCAATAAAATGTTGTTACTTAGAAAACTGTTGATGGCCACTATGGTATCGTTTAATGCTTTTTGATCCATAAAATTTCCTCCTTAAATTTTTTGAGATACTTGAAAACCTTTATTGTGATTATACTATGATACAACAAATCTTCTCTCAAATTTGCCTTTGTCAAGCATTTAACCTCTTATACCCTGGATTAAAAAATAAATTAATGCTTATGCTTGACTAAGTAATTCTAACCAAATCACTTATGAAAATCTTTTCATATCTCTTACTATTATTATACTATGTTTTTAGTAAAATGCAATAACTTTACTAAAATTTTTATTATTTTACAGATATTTATTGTTTTATTGTAAACTAAATGCTATATTACGCTAATACCTTAATTGTTACATTTTTGTTATAATTGTTTTTTTAATTCTAACTAAACGCTTAATAGTGATTTTTTTGACCTTTTGTGATATTATTATTTATAGAGTTCTTACTCTAAAAGAATTTAAGGAGTGAATTTACATGTATGATTTAATTATTATTGGTGCCGGTCCTGCTGGTTTATCAGCTGGTTTATACGCTGCACGTGCTAAAATGAACACATTGATAGTTGAAAAAGAAAAAACTGGTGGTCAAATCACTACTACTGATTCTATTGAAAACTATCCTGGTGGAATTGTTGGAGAATCTGGCCCAAGCTTAATCAAAAAAATGGCTGACCAAATCGACAACTTCGGTCTTGAAATTAGAAGAGCAGATGTTGTTGACGTAGATTTTTCTGACAAAGTTAAAAAACTTACATTAAAAAACGGAGATGTATTAGAAGCTAAATCTGTTATTATAGCTACTGGTGCTGCTCCAAGAAAATTAGGATGCCCTGGTGAAAAAGAATTCACTGGTAAAGGTGTATCTTACTGTGCAACTTGTGATGCAGATTTCTTTACTGACTTGGAAGTATTCGTTGTTGGTAGTGGTAACTCTGCAGTTGAAGAAGCTACTTACTTAACAAAATTTGCTAGAAAAGTTACTCTTTTAGTTAGAGGCGATCACTTGAAATGTGATAAAACTGCTGAAGACGAAGCAAGAGAATGTGATAACTTATCTATGAGATTTAACACTTCTATTAAAGAAATCAAAGGTGAAGGAATCTTGGAATCAATTGTTATGGTTGACAAAGAATCAGGTAACGAAGAAGAATACCACTGTGACGAAGATGACGGTACTATGGGTGTATTCGTATTCGTAGGTACTATTCCTTACTCTGATGTATTCAAAGGTAAAATCGAATTAGATGATTACGGATATGTTTTAGCTGACGAAGAAATGCACACTAACGTTGAAGGCGTTTATGTAGCTGGTGATGTTAGACAAAAAACTCTACGTCAAGTAGTTACAGCTGCTGCAGATGGCGCTATCGCTGCTACTCAAGCTGAAAAATACGTAGATAAATTCTAAATTTCATTTATTGAGATTTTCTATAAAAGAATTGCAGATTTCCGCTGTGAAATTTGCAATTTTTTTTATTATGATATTATAATGATGTCAACGAACGATAGGCGTTCGATTGTGGTAATTTCATTCTTCTTATTAGAATGAAAAATATATTTTAAAATAAAGAAAGGATGTATTATGGGTTTTTTAGAAAATAAAAAAGTTATAATCATTGGAGACCGTGATGGAATTCCAGGTCTTGCAATTGAAACATGTGTAAACACAGTAGAAAATACAGAAGTAATTTTCTCAAGTACTGAATGCTTTGTCTGAACTAGCGCAGGAGCTATGGACTTAGAAAACCAAAAGAGAGTTAAAGACTTCGCTGAACAATACGGAGCTGAAAACGTAGTGGTTCTTCTAGGTGCCGCAGAAGCTGAAGCTGCAGGTCTTGCAGCTGAAACAGTAACAGCAGGTGACCCAACATTCGCAGGCCCATTAGCAGGCGTTGAACTTGGATTGTTAGTTTACCATGTTGTTGAAGAAGAATGTAAAGAACAATT
>NZ_JAGYZD010000192.1 GCF_018371055.1 Finegoldia magna
AGGAGGACTTATGTCAGAATCAAAATTTGAAGAGTTTCCATACGGAGAACTTGGAATCATAGCAATGAAAAACATCGAAGGTTTGGCAAAAGAAGTAGACGAACTTTTGATGAAAAAAAACGGTGCAACAGAAAGTTATTTATTAAAAATAACAGAATCTAGATTCAGTAACGGTGAAGGTAAGGTTACTATCGATGAATCAGTAAGAGGTCGTGATATTTTAATAATATCTGACGTTGGAAATTATGGATTGAAATACAACATGTTTGGAGAAGAAACAATAATTAGTCCAGATGAACACTTCCAAGATATCAAAAGAGTTATCTCCGCTATTAACGGAAAGGCTTCTCGTATCAATGTAATGATGCCTCTTTTGTATGCATCTCGTCAACACAGACGTAAATCCAGAGAATCACTTGACTGTGCAATGGCGCTTCAAGAGTTAGAAGACATGGGAGTAGATGGAATTTACACATTTGATGTTCACGATCCAAACGTACAAAATGCAATTCCATTGATGACATTTGAAAATATCTATCCTACAGCAGAAATAGTTACTCATTTCTTAGAAAAAGAAAACATAACTACTGATGAATTAGATAAGAAAAACATGATTATAATATCACCAGATACTGGCGCAATGGATAGAGCAATTTACTATTCTAACATTTTGAAACAAGACATAGGATTATTCTACAAAAGACGTGATTACACAAAAGTAGTAGATGGCAAAAACCCTATTATTGAACACAAATATATTGGACGTGAAGTTGAAGGAAAAGACATTTTAATCGTAGACGATATGATTGCTTCTGGCGGATCTGTTATTGATATAGCAAAACAATTGAAAAAACAAAATGCAAACAGAATCTTCTGTGCAGTAAGTTTTGCATTATTTACTGAAGGCCCTGAAAAGTTTGACCAAATGAACAAAGAAGGCTACATTGATGGAGTTTATTCTACAAACTTAACTTACGTTCCTGAAGAAATCAAAAATAAAGATTGGTTCCATGCTGTAGATATGAGTGAATTGATGAGTGAATTCATCCACCACATAAACAGAGAAGAATCCATCTCAATTTTATTAGATAAAACAAGAGGTATTAATATTTTATAAGGAGAGTAAAATGAAATCATCTCACGGAGCAAATCTTTTTGAAATCCAAAAAGAATACGGATTTAACATAGATGAAATCAAAGATTTTAGTTCAAACGTAAACCCTTTGGGTCCTAGTCCAAAAGCCATGAAAAAGCTTGAACAAAATTTAAATAAAGTTGGAGTCTATCCTGACCCAAACTACGATAAGCTTTTATCATCTATTGAAAAATACACAAATATATCTAGGGACAAAATCCTACTAACATCCGGCAGCACCAATCTGATTTCATCATTTATTAGTCTAATTAATCCGAAAAATGCAATAATATTCAACCCTAGTTATTCTGAATACGAAAGAGAACTAAACAAAATCAACTCTAATATAATTTCTTATGATTTGGATAAATCTAATGATTTTTCAATAGATTGTGAGAAACTATCAAAAATGATAAAGGAAAATGACGTAAGTCTTGTAGTATTGACCAATCCAAATAATCCGACAGGATATGCAATTGAAAACAGAAAACTTGAAGAACTTATCAAATCAAGCAATTGCTATTTTATGATAGATGAAACTTATGTTGAGTTTTCAGATGTAGACATGTATTCTGCAGTAAATTTAACTGAAAAATGTGATAACCTACTTGTTATACGCTCTACATCAAAGTTTTTTGCAGCGGCCGGAATAAGATTGGGATACGGAATAACTGGAAATAAAAAACTTTATGATGATATAAATAAGCACACGAACTTGTGGAACATCAACATATTCGCAGACATTCTTGGCTCTGAAATGTTCACAGACACTGATTATCACAAAAAAGTGTACGAATTTATAAATCGTGAAAAAGAAAAAATGATATCTACTTTAGAAAAAATAGATTGCTTGAAAGTTTATCCTTCAAAATCGAATTTCGTACTTTGCGAAATACTGGACAAACGAATAACTGCACATGAGTTAAGGGAACAATTAATCCCTCACGCTCTTATAATAAGAGACTGTGCATCGTTTAATAATTTGAATGAATACTTTTTTAGATTTTGCATTTTAGATGAAGAATCTAACTCCAAGTTACTAAAATTAATTGAAGAAATTTTAAAATAATTGCAATTTAAAAGGTCTCAGATTTTAAAATCTGAGACCTTTTTATGTTCTTTTATATTACTCTTTTATCTTTTTTGTGTTCATCTGATAATAAAGTTGCCATGTTAACAAATCTTTGAATTGTATCCTCATGATCAGGATGTAAATCAACTTTTTCAACATGAATTGCACAAACTTTGTATTCACCAGTTCCTGTAATTGGATCGTAGTGATTTGATGTAACTTCATTTACTGGAGATTCTCTGTAGTGGAATGTCATGAATATCATATTTGGTAATACTCTATCAGTTACCACTACACGAGTTACTATGCTTCCCCTTCTTGAAGTAACTCTGATAGTATCCAAATCTTTTACTCCCAATCTTTCTGCATCCTCAGGATTTATTTCAGCAAGTTCATAAGGACTTACTCCATCCAAATCTTTAGAGTATCTTGTAGTAATGTTATAATGATACAACATTCTTCCTGTACTTAAAATCATTGGATAATCTTCATCAGGCAATTCTTCTGATGGTCTGTATTCTATTTCCATCATTTGACCTTGACCTCTTGCAAATATACCTTTGTGCAAGTATTTTGTACCAGGATGAGATGTTGTAGGACATGGCCATTGTAATCCAACTTTGTCAATTCTTTCGTAAGTCATACCTCTGTAACTTGGCATAGTTACTCTCATTTCTTCAAATACATCTTCACTAGTTTCATAATCGAAGAATACATTTGGATTGATGATTTTACTTACATCACATAAAATTGACCAGTCATTTCTCGCTTGTCCTGGAGGAGCTACAGCTTTTCTGACTCTTTGAACTCTTCTTTCAGTATTTGTAAAAGTTCCATCCTTTTCTGCATAGCAAGTTGCTGGGAATACAACATCAGCAAGCTTAGCAGTGTCGGACATGAATATATCTTGAACTACTAATAAATCCAAGTTATTCAATGCTCTTTTAACGTGGTTTGCATCTGGATCTGATAGAACAGGATCTTCTCCCATTATATACATCGCCTTCAAATTGCCCTTAACGGCTTGATTAAACATTTCAGGAATTTGATAT
>NZ_JAGYZD010000009.1 GCF_018371055.1 Finegoldia magna
AAGCATCAAAGCTGGTCCAGATTTCGTTGGCAAAATGTCTAACGGACAAAACCCATATTTGTTTGCAATCATCTCTGCATTAAACTTCGCAGTTGGTGTAGCAATCGTATATGCCGGTGTTAGAATGATTTTGGCAGATTTAATTCCTGCATTCGAAGGTATTGCTACAAAATTAATTCCAAACTCTGTTCCTGCAGTTGACTGTGCAGTATTCTTCCCATACGCACCAACAGCAGTTATTTTGGGATTTGCATGTAGTTTTGTAGGCGGATTAATCGGTATGTTTATTTTGGGAGCTATCGGTGGAGTATTAATTATTCCAGGACTTGTTCCTCACTTCTTCTGTGGTGCAACTGCTGGTATTTACGGTAATGCAACTGGTGGTAGAAGAGGAGCGATGATAGGTTCATTCATCAACGGATTATTCTTAGCGTTCCTTCCAGCATTCTTACTTCCAGTTTTAGGACAATTAGGATTCAATAATACAACATTCGGAGATTTTGACTTCGGAGTTTTGGGGATTTTATTAGGAAAAATAGGTAACGCTATGGGAAATGTTGGAGTTTATATTATTATCGCTATTTTGGCAGTAGTTTTAATCGCTCCTTCAATTATCACTAAGAAAAACACAGCAATCAACAACGAAGAATAATTTGAACTAGACGAGAAAGAGGTATAAATGAATAAAATTAATACAAAAATTTACTCAGACGGTGCAGTATTAGAAGACATGCTAGAATCATTGGCATCAAAAAAAGTAACAGGATTCACAACTAATCCATCATTGATGAAAAAAGCTGGAATCACTGATTACGTTGAATTTGCCAAGAAAGTTCTAGCTGAGATTACAGAATATCCAGTATCATTTGAAGTATTCGCAGATGATTTGGAAACTATGGAAAAAGAAGCAGAAAAAATCGCATCACTAGGCGACAATGTTTACGTCAAAATTCCAGTAACTACAAGCGATGGAACATCAACTGCTCCATTATTGAAAAAACTTAGTTCAAAAGGAATCAAACTCAACGTTACAGCAATCTTCACAGTGGATCAAGTAAGAGAAGTTGTAGACAACTTGACTGAAAATGTTCCAAGCATTGTTTCAGTATTTGCTGGAAGAATTGCAGACACAGGGGTTGATCCAATGCCAATCATGAAAGAAGCTTTGGAAATTTGCAAAACTAAAAAAGGTTGCGAATTGTTGTGGGCATCTCCAAGAGAAGTGTTCAACATTTACCAAGCAAATGAATTGGGAGTAGACATCATCACATGTACTCCTGCAATCATCAAGAAACTTTCATTGATGGGAAAAGATTTGAACGAATACTCACTAGATACAGTGAAAACATTCTGCAAAGACTCAAAAGAATTAGGATTTTCAATCCTTTAATAAAACAAGGGCTATCAAAAGGAGCCTTCATTTAGGGATTGTAAGAAAAAACAGTTTTTGAGTGACGTCTTCAAGGAATGAGAAAAAGAAATAACGACCATACAAGAGTATGAAAGCTCCTGTGTGGTCGTTTTGTTATTCTCAAGTACCAAAATTGTATGTGAGATTATTTGCTTTCTTTTTCTACAGACAATATGAAGTCAGCCATAGCTATGGACGTGTTAACAAAAAGTCTAGCGTGATGCTCTTTAATAGAAATCCTATTTGCACCAACCCCATGAGCATCACTATCCTTATTTCTCATTTCTGCTATTGAAGATACTATGTTATTTAATCCAGAAAGTAGGGTATTAATCCTTCTATCGGTGTTAGCATCCGTATGCATGTTATAGAGAGTTCTAACTTGCTTATACAGTTTTCCAATGTCACCGCTATCAGAAGGCTTCTCATTTTTCTTTTCTATTACATAATAAAATGTCTCTTCTAATAAGGTTCTTGATTTTGTTATTGCACTATCGAAATCATTTTGTTCGATATCCCTCATAGCTCGTAAAGAGATACTTTTGATATATTCTCTATCTATAGTTTTTATTGCCGGAACAACTATTTCGACTTTATTGCCTATTGGATGGATCACATAGTTATTTCCGACGATAACGAGTTCATTTTCACCAAATAACAGTAAACCATTTATTTTCTCAATAACTGTGGATACTATTGTTTTATGTGCATCATTTATCTCATTCGCACTATGCCCATTCAACATTTTTGAGAATTGGTTTAATGAAAACATATGAGCTAATAGACTAGAACACTTATTATTCTCAATACAATATTCAAGTAAATTATCTAGGTATTGCCATCTACTTAATGCTCCACCATTCCAAGAATATGTTGCAGGAAGACCGAATAAAGTGGACAGAGCACACAAATCTGATCCGGATAGATAGGGCATTGATATTTTTATAGTTGTACAATCATCGAATTCATAATCACCATATTTAGTGTCACCATCAAGAATAGCGATAATTTCTTTGTTTCTTAATAAAGAAAAAAGGTTATTCATTAATTTCTCACCGTCCTTATTAAGCAATTGTTCTGTATCGAGTATATACATACTCATATATCTGCTGACGATACATAGAGATGCTAACCTCATCGTAGCACTCAGGCAATTCTGCCCAAAGGGTATCACGGATAATATTATCAATAGCTGCTTTTGTTTCTTGCTTATCTGTCCAATGGTCAAATTCAGCAATTTTCATTTTTATTTTCTGTAGTAGTGATGCTGCAACTTCTTTAAGTTTCTTGATGTCTGTTTTGCTCAAATCATCACGGAACAACATATCATAAAGAGAAAGTTCTTCATCACTTGTAAAGCCTTCACGGACATAGCGTTGTTCTTCTTGGCTCATTTGATTAGCCAAATCCATCAATTCCATGAAAGTATTCTCAATTGTGGCTCTGTCCTTTTCACTATTGTAATCATCAATAATTTGCTGATAGCGTTCGTAGTAGTTAATTCGATCAGGGTTAGCAAAAAGCATACTATCAAGCTTATGCTGAATAACTTCTTCTAAATCATTTAAAACAAGGTTCTTTTTCTTAACCTTTGAAAATTCTTTTCGAAGAAGATCGAAATCAATTGAACTGATGTCAAATCTGCGTGGTTGTTCACGCACCATAGTAGGTGGATGTTCAATCTCAACGTACTCACTTATAATTTCATTAATTTCAATCATTAGATCAGTGGTATTGATGTGCTTACGCTTTTTCTGAAGTTCAGCATATATGGCGGAAATAGCTTCATACTTCTTACGAGCGTGACCAGTGATATCATCTCTGTCAGTATATTTCATTAGACGATTCAATTCAGATGCATATGTTGTAAATGTTTTTTTATCCTCAATTGAGCCGCATACTGCGTTAGCTGCTTCCTGGAGGTATGATAACTTCATGAAATCATAAGCATTGATAAGCATTTCCAAATCAAAATTATTCTCATTCAAAAATTCATCTGCTTTACCTATAGTTTCAATAATACGAACAATAAGTTCGTCCTTATCTATCGTAGGGTCTGAGCCTTCATTTCCGCTCACATTAGCAGTATAGTCTGCAAGAGCCTTTCTTAAAGCTTTTACAATTCCAATATAATCTATAATCAAACCATTGCTCTTGCCTTCGCTTACACGGTTGGCACGGGCTATGGCCTGCATAAGAGTATGAGACTTTAATGGCTTATCGAGATATAAGCATGAAAGGCATTTAACATCAAAGCCTGTAAGCCACATTGCACAAACAAATACAATACGAAGGGGATTTTTTGAATCTTTAAATTCTTTATCTAAGTCACGCTTTTCCATCTTGCTACGGTGAGTCTTTATATCTAAACCCCATTTTTTAAATGTTTGGATTTCGTTTTGTTCCTGACTGATTACAACAGCCATTTCAGTCTCTTGCATCCATTTGATTTTTCTTTCAAGTTCAATACTCTCTTGTTGACTAGCATATTTCAAGCTTAGCTTTAGGGTTTTTATTTCTGCTTTCCAATATTCCTGAACATAATTATACATACGGACGCAAGTAACCTTGTTTAAGCACACAAACATAGCCTTTCCGCTTGCCCATAAATCAGAGTAGTGACGCACAAAATCTTGTGCAATAGATTTTAATCTAGGCTCGGCTGTGAGTAGGTGTATCTCTTTGGCAAATTCGGCTTCAAGCTTATCCTGTTGGTCAACATCGAGGTCAGCATTCTCGATAGCGTCAAGAATTTGGTTCGTGATTTCAGGATTGTGTAAATCAACAATCTTTTCTCCACGGTTCTCATAGTAAAGTGGTACAGTAGCACCATCTTCAACGGCTCTCTTGAAGTCATAGACCGATACATAGCCACCAAAAGTACGAGCAGTGATATTATCACTTGAAAGTAATGGTGTACCTGTAAATCCAATACGTGCAGCAGTAGGCAATAACTTCATCATATTATCAGCGAAAATACCATACTGGCTACGATGTGCTTCGTCCGACATAATAATAATATCGTGATCAGGATAGATAGGCTTTTCATTTGGCTTATTAAACTTCTGAATAAGAGTAAATATAAAGCTTGGATTTCCTTGCAGTTTTTTTAAGAGGTCATCACCACTTGTAGCAATAAATTGAGAAGCCTTTATATCTTTACCAAGAAGACCACAGTTCTCGAAAGTATCACTTATCTGTGTGTTAAGTTCGTCACGGTCTGTAAGAATAACAAAGGTTGGTGTACCTTCCATCTTTCTGCGAACCTTTTTTGCAAAGAATACCATTGAGTAACTTTTGCCAGAGCCCTGTGTATGCCAGAACACACCTAGCTTACCATCATTAAGCTTCCTAGCAGAATAAGCTTTCATAGCTTCGTTTACACCAAGATACTGGTGGTTACGAGCGAGTATCTTTGCAGTGTGACCATCAGAGTGGTCAAATAAGATAAAGTTCTCAAATAAATCAAGGAAATTCTCTTTCTTGCAGATACCACGGAGCATTGTTTCAAGAGCAACACTTCCTTGATCCTCTTCGGCAAGTCGCTTCCATTCTTGAAAGAATTCAAACTTACTACCAAGCGTGCCAACTTTAGCTTCTGTTCCGTTAGAAAGCATAAGGAATGCATTGTAATAGAACAGGTGAGGAATGGTATCCAGATAATCGGTGTAATTATCTTCATAGGCATTTTGAACATCCACAGTATTCTTCTTAAGTTCTACAAAAAGAAGGGGAATACCATTTATAAATCCTACTATGTCAGTTCTTCTGCGATATAAATCCCCATGAATCTTAAGTTCCTTAATTGCAAGAAAATAGTTACTATCAGGATTCTTAAAATCAATCACTATAGCCTTTTTTGTTTTAGTCTGTCCATTTGGCTTTTTGACAGTAACCGGAATACCATCACGAATTAAAAAATATTTTTCTTCATTCACCTGTAGGAGGGAAGAAGTAGACAATATATTTTCTAAAACTTGCTGGGCCTCAATTATCTGATTTTCATTTATCCACGGATTGAATTTTCTAAGAGCCTCGTAGAAATAGCGAGTAAGCAAAATATCCTTATAGCTTTCACGACCAAAAGACCCATTTTTACCTAGGACTTCTGTATTATAGGCAAACTTAACATCCCATCCTAATTCGTCACGCAGAAAATTACCTGCACTTTCCTGAACAAGGATATTCTCTGAATAATCATAGCTCATTATTTGGCACCTCCTAACCTTCAATTGTATTTAGAATTTCTAGTTTCAGTACTTCGTCACGGTCATATGTACCATCCATTATTGCAGTCATAATTTTATGCAATAACTCTTTGTCAATTTTTTCTGCCGCCACATGATAGCTGATATTCTCGGTGATGACCATGAAATTTTTAGCAATTCCCATATACCCATTAAGTAAAAGAAATTGCACTGACAAAGTAATTGCCAAACGCTTATTACCATCAGCGAAGCAATGAAACTGACAGGTACAAAAAAATAAATGTGTTAGCTTGTCAACAAAACTTGGGTAGTAATCATCGTTTTGAATATGTTGCAGAACGCTATCTAATTTTCCGACATCTAACGCCTCATAAGTCCCACCTCCGCTGTATTGTATTGTTTTGTTGTGTATAATTTTCGCCTGGTCAAGCGTTAAATAAATAATTCCATCATTCATTTAATCACGCTCCTTAAGACGTTTTAGCACCTCTTTATTTTCTAGCATCAATCTCTCCAGCTCATCTCCGGCAACTCCTAAAAACTTCTGATATTCATCCTGATCAAGTGGTTGAATATATTCTGACAGTTGATAGTGGAACGCGTCTCTTAATGCCATGTCACGATTAGCCATTTTCACTCTTCCGCGTTGAATAAGTGGTTTCCAGAGTGCCATATTCTCGAATTTTTCAAATAAACCTTCTACTTCTTTAAAAGATAATTCGTGACCGACTCTTTCATACTCTGATTTAATTTCAGCTGCCAAGCCATTCTCATAAGCTGCTATAATATCAAGAATTTCACTGTAAAAAGTATCTCTGACTTTATCATTAGCCTTTAAATCAAGGATTTTCTTATATTCTTTAGCTTTTTCCTTAAAAATACTCACATATATCATATCTGTGAAATGTGCATACTTATATCTATTATCAACCACGCAATCCCTCAATACATCTGTAAATTTCCTACGGTAGTTTTCTTCCTGTAATGAAGAGCCGAGATAATTTTGGTCTCTTTGATTGATATATTTTGTACCACCGCCCGTCTTTTTGTTAATAAGATCAATTACAATATCCAGCATTAACTGACGCAAAGCACGTGCTTTTTCACTTTCAGACAAAAGCATTGCCATATTTAAAAATGCTCTAAAGTCAAAGACACCAAGCACAGTTGTTTTGGTAGGGACATAAATGTCCTTACCATTTTCTTTTGCTGCAGTTCTGAATGATTTTAACTTACTACCTTTCAAAACAGAATATCCGTTTTGCTCCAGCTCTTCGGAATTTTGTTCCAAATATCTGCTTATGGTGCGAATATCAACATCAAAATAAGAAGCTGTCATATCACGAGTAACATAAGCCTTTCCGTCCCACACTATACCATCTATGCCAGATTTTTCTTGAATTTCAGCAACAGCTATTTCGTTATTCAGAATATTTTGTCTATCCAATCTCGAATTGGTTAAATCCTTCGCCATAAATCAATTCACTCCTTCAATTCTTAAATCTTCTCTAATAAAATACACGCTGAACCATTTTGATAGTCAGATTTACTTAACTAACTGAAAACATCTCGGCCTTTTATGGTTCTTACAGCTCAATTTCTCCGCTCATCAGTTTAGGTAATAAACGGTCACGGGCTTGTTTATATAAAAGTATTCCTTTTGATAGCATCAATATCTTATCAAAAATATGTTTGCAAAATTCATTATATCTTATCACCAAATCTTCTGTAGGATATAGAACCTTGATACTGCTGAACTTGGTTTTATTTACATTTGTCATAGTTGCACCATTGCTACCTACGCCATCAAGTAATGCTTTAATTCTTTTCATTGACTCATAAAAGAAATAAAGATTGTTATCATCATGTAAAATGACAGAATTAATCTGCTGATTGGTTTGGCAGGGCTCAATCGCTATATTCACTAAACCTACCGTTGCAATGCATGAAACTATAACAGTATTTGCAGGTAAATACTTATTCTTTTGAGTATCTGCACCAACTTTAGTTAAAGTCTTTTCTGTTATTAAAGGGAACACCTTTCCATGCATATCTGGAATTGTAATAAATGGAATGTTTCCGCCATAATATTCTGTTTTCGATGTAGAAGGTGTTTTTCCTGTTATAACCTCACCAAATTCTTCAACTCGTTTATATGTCCATCCTTTAGGCACACCATTAACAAGCTCCACATCTTCATATCCAGGAAAACGCAAATCAACAAACCATTCCTTATAAAGTCTTTGTGCAGCTTCTTCAAGAAGATGGATTTGATTTTTATTGTTTTCAATAAGGTCATCATACGAGGACAAAATATAATCTATTTTATCCTGTTTGTCAAAATTATCCTCAATTTTAATTTTGAATTCTCTCATCGTCCCCAACAGAAGATTCTTTTGTGCAGAGCCATTTGATTTATTTATAAACTGAGAAACACAATTAATCAAAGAATAGTAAAGATAGCTAGGTCTAACTATTTCTTGGTTTGGTTTTATAATAGCAACACTTTTTTGAAAAGTAGTTTTGTAAGTTTGAGGGATATCTTTAACCAGAGCCATTCGACCTATAGTACCGCTATTAGTGATTAAAATATCATTGGGCTCTAACATAGTTCTTTTATGTGTATCAATAAAATCTTTTTCGGTTATCTGCCTTGCATTATCGTAATGAATAGCACCATCATGTACATCTTTGCAACTAACAAAATAAAACCCCGAATGTTCCTCGTTTGCGCAGTCACCGTGTTTTCCATCCGTGATGTTAATAGCTATATCTTTTAATTTGACTTCTATCATAATCCCATATCCTTCATATTTTGTGAGATGGTGTCCATCAAGTCGTTTGATTCAGCCTGTAATGACAACAACTCACGATGGATTTCTACCATACGCTCTTCAAAGTCCACTCCATCATCTTCAATAGGTTCCACACCTACATAGGCTCCTGGAGTTAGCGACCAGCCCTTTTCCTCTATTTCAGAAATGGAAGCTAGCTTACAAAGGCCAGGGACATCGGCATAGACGCCTTCTCCGAACTTTTCGTAAAGCCAATTGGCTTCCTTGGCTATTGAGAGAATTTCATTAAGTTCTGCAAGCTTTGTATCATAGGCTTCTTGGGTTTTTTTCTTTTGGCGTTTTTCTGCAGCTTTAACTACTTTTTTTGCCTCTGAGCGAAGGGCTTTTGCTTTTTCTGATAGGTCATGTATTTGGTCTGCGAAAGCTTTGTCACTGCCTAGAGCAGAGTGATATTCGTTAAGAAGGGCAGTATATTTATCAAACTCTCCACGATAAAGCCATACAAGGGCATTCATGTTTTTAAGTTGCCAATCAGACCATTCGTTAAGAGTACGGTCTACGACTGTATAGTAATTTCTTGCATCAATGAAAAGAACCTTATCCTTGATAGCATCTGACTTTCCCTTATCAAAGAACCAAAGAGAACAAGGCAATGACTTGGTGTAGAAGAAGTTATTACCGACACTAATCATCGCATCTACGTGACCTGTTTTAACAAGGCTTTCTCTAATATCTTTATCCTTGCCTTGGCTATCTGTGGAAGAAGAAGCCATTACAAAGCCAGCACGTCCTGTTTCGTTAAGGTAACTGTAGAAATATGAAATCCATAAGTAGTTACCATTACCAACTTCTTTATTCTTATTTATACTTGGCATACCGAAAGGCAGACGTTTTGCGCTTTCACATGATTCAGCTTTTACCTTATCAACATTGAAAGGAGGGTTTGCCATTACATAATCGCAACAACCATCAAGATTGTGGGCATCATGATAAAAGCTATTTGCTTCATCACCGGATTTGATAACACCAGTAAGACCATGAACTGCCATGTTCATAAGGCAAAGCTGAGCATTATATTCAACCTTTTCCTGACCATAGAAAGTCATAGTGCTATTGGCGTTCATTCCAGCTGCATTTACAAAATCACCTGATTGAATGAACATACCACCAGAGCCACAAGCCGGGTCGAGTAATACACCACTTGTAGGTTCAATAATATTAACAATCATCTTTACGAGAGACTTAGGCGTAAAGAAAACGCCATCATCTGATGCGATGTTCTTTGCAAATTTATTTAAGAAATACTCATAGATTATTCCGATAATATCTCCACCGACTTCATCAAGAGCGGAATTATTAAATATACGAAGAAGTTCTGATAAAATCTCATCAGAAAAATCTGTATAAGTTTTAGGCAGTATACCGACTAACTGTTCACTCTGATCTTCGATGAGCTGCATGGCATTATTGACCACTTCACCTAAACTATTCATGTTGTGACCATCTTTATTAACAAGTCCGGCAGATGATATGTCTTCAGGAAGATTTAATAAGTAATCATACTGTGCTTCCTTTGGAAGATATAATGCACTTTTAGCTACAAAGTCACTTGCTTCAACAGGTATAACTCGACCACCACGAGATGGGCGTCCTTTTAAGATCTCTGCTTCAACCATCTTGTATCTGCTATATGCGTAACGTAGGAAAATAAGTCCAAGCACAGGCATACAATATTGATTTGATGTCAATTTTGAACCCGCACGTAATAAATCTGCAGATTCCCATAATTCTGTTTCAAGTTTTCTTATATTAATCATTTCGATTTTCTCTCCGACTTAAAGTCAAGCCATGCCTCTTCAACACTTGCGTAGTCGATATCATTCTTAAGGCAAAACTCCTTTATATTCTTCATCGCAATAAGGTTAGGCTTTGCTTTACCGCCTTCCCATCTATTAACAGTAGAAAATGCCACCTGTACTTCTTTGGCAAAGTCCTGCTGTGTTAAAAAACATCTCTGTCTGATTCTTTTAATTTCTTCTGGAAATCCCATGTTGCATCTCCTTGTCTTAAATATCTCAAAAATATAGCATTATAATAACACAAAATTATGTATTTTTCTACCATTCAGTCCATCTGTAACTTTATAGGTCACCTTAGAATGTGGGCTTTTTTTATTTGCGAAAAGCATTGGAAGCAAACATCTCGCAGGAATATCTGGACTGCGCAACAATCTCGCAGAATATCTTGGTGAAAATTTAATGATCTTATTCGCTCAGTCTCACGGCGAAAAACTTCTGTGTAGGAAAATGAAATGAAGATTTTCTTGTTCGAAGCGTCGCTCACAAGAAACATTAAATTTTCTATGGTGATATTCAGCTCGATTGTTAACCCAAGAACTTTCCTGATGATTGAGGAATACATTTTAACTTAAACCGGGTGAGTGGGGGCAAATTTCATCTAAAATTATTGGCTCTGTAATTTTTTTGAAAATTTTATAAGTGATTTCCTTTAAATGTTGATGTTTTTGTTGTAAATGATGTGTTTACATGTTAAAATAAAAGGTAGTATTTATAGATATTAAAGTAAGGAGATTTATATGGGAGTATTTGAATCTATTTTTGGCTCAGCTAATAAAAAAGAGCTAAAGAAGATAGAACCAATTATTAAAAAAATTGAATCATATGATAAGTCTATGCAACAATTATCAGATGATGAATTAAAGCATAAAACTGTTGAATTCAAGGAAAGATTAAAGAACGGCGAAACTTTGGACGATATTTTACCAGAAGCATTTGCTGTAGTTAGAGAAGCCAGCTACAGAGTTTTGGGTATGAAACAATATCGTGTGCAATTAATCGGTGGTGTTGTTTTGCATCAAGGTAGAATTGCAGAAATGAAAACTGGTGAAGGTAAGACTTTGGTTGCAACTTTACCTGCATATTTGAATGCGCTTAGTGGTAAGGGCGTTCACGTGGTTACTGTCAATGATTATCTTGCAAAGAGAGATAAGGAATGGATGGGAAAAGTTCACGAATTTTTGGGATTAACTGTAGGCGTTATCGTTTATGGTTTGGACAATGATGAAAGACGTGAAAACTACGCTTGTGATATTACTTACGGTACTAATAACCAATACGGTTTCGACTATTTGCGTGACAACATGGTTATTTACAAAAAAGACAAGGTTCAAAGAGGTCTTAACTTTGCAATCGTGGACGAAGTTGACTCTATCTTAATAGATGAAGCTAGAACTCCACTTATTATTTCTGGTCAAGGCGACGAATCTACAGACATGTACATGAGAGCAAATATTTTTGCTAATGGTTTGACTGGACGTATTATGGATCCAGAAGAGGATAAGCCAGATATTTTCGATCGTGAATTCAAGGATGAAACTGTTGATTTCTTAGTTGACGAAAAGAGAAAAACTGCCAGTCTTACAGAAATTGGTACTAAAAAAGCCGAAGAATATTTTGGCGTGGAAAACTTGTCTGACCCTAATAACATGGAATTAGCTCACCACATCAACCAAGCTTTGAAGGCTAACAATACAATGAAAAGAGACATTGATTACGTAGTAAAAGATGACGAAATCCTTATCGTCGATGAATTTACTGGTCGTATCATGGAAGGTAGAAGATATTCTGATGGTCTTCACCAAGCAATAGAAGCAAAAGAAGGTGTTGAAGTTAAGAGCGAATCTAAAACTTTGGCGACAGTTACATTCCAAAACTACTTCAGAATGTACAACAAATTAAGTGGTATGACTGGTACTGCCAAGACTGAAGAAGCGGAATTCAATGAAATCTACAAGATGGACGTTGTTGAAATTCCTACTAACAAACCAGTAGCCAGAGTTGACGAACAAGACAGAGTTTACATCAATGAAAATGCTAAGTTCAATGCAATCGTTGAAGAAATAAAAGAAATTCATAAGACTGGACAACCAATTCTAGTTGGTACTATTTCAATTGAAGTTTCAGAAAAATTGTCCAAATTATTGAAGAAAAACGGAATCAACCACGACGTATTGAATGCAAAGCAACACGAACGTGAAGCAGAAATCGTAGCACAAGCAGGTATGTTTGACAAAGTTACTATCGCAACAAACATGGCAGGTCGTGGTACCGACATTCTTTTAGGTGGTAACCCAGATTTCTTAGCAAAACACGATATGAAAAAACAAGGTTACGGCGAATACGTAATCGAAAGTTTGGATTCATTCTTACCAAGCACAGACGAAGAATTAGTTGCAGCAAGAAATGTATACAACGAATTATACAAAAAATACAAGAAAATGACTGACGAAGATAAGAAAAAAGTTATCGAAGTCGGAGGATTATATATAATTGGTACTGAACGTCACGAATCACGTCGTATTGACAACCAATTGCGTGGTCGTTCTGGCCGTCAAGGAGACCCTGGTAAATCAAGATTCTTCGTTTCATTGGGAGACAACTTAATGAGATTGTTCGGTGGAGAAACTATCCAAAAATACGCTGAATCTGGCAAATTCCCAGAAGACGAACCAATGGAATTCAGAACAATCACAAAAGCAATCGAAAGAGCGCAAACAAAAGTTGAATCTAACAACTTTGGTATCAGAAAGAACGTATTGAAATACGACGATGTTATGAATGCGCAACGTAAAGTAATTTATGCTGAAAGAGATAAAGTACTTGACGGTGAAGACATGCACGAATCTATCGTTGCTATGATTAAGGACATCATTGCTAATGCAATTGACACATATTGCCAAGATTCAAAATCAGAAAATTGGGAAATGGAAGCATTGATGACATATCTTAACACATTTATTCCAGAAGGAACATTGGATCTTACAAGACTTAACAGCTACAACAAGAAAACTTTCACAGATTATGTAACACAAAAAGCATTGGAAGTTTACGGCGAAAAAGAAGAAGCCATCGGCAAAGAAAAATTCAGAGAAATCGAACGTGTAATTCTTCTTATGGTTGTAGATAGAAAATGGATGGATCACATCGATGCTATGGATCAATTGCGTCAAGGTATCGGTCTAAGAGCGTTCGGTCAACAAGACCCAGTAAGAGCTTACAACAACGAAGGTTTCGAAATGTTTGAAGATATGAACCACTCTATAAAAGAAGACACAGTTAGAGGAATGTTCAACGTTCAACCAGTTGAAGAAATCGAAAGAAAACAAGTAGCTCACGAAACATCAGCAACAGGTGGAGAAGAAGAAATTAACAAACCAGTAGTTAAAGGTAAGAAAATCGGTAGAAATGATCCATGTCCATGCGGAAGTGGTAAGAAATACAAAAACTGCTGTGGTAAAAACAGATAAAAATAAATAGTGGAAAAGGCGAAGTAAATTAGCCAGGGTGAAATGTTTGTTTGTGAATATTAAACATCAAACATTTATAGCTTAGGATATCATACGGAAAAAATTGTGTTAATTTCAAATTGAAGAACACCGTTAAAAAATCGGACCGCCCGAGCGTAAGCGAGGCTTGCGATTTTAGGTGTTCGAAATTATGAAATTGCCAATTTTTGTAGTCAGATATCCGTGCTATAAAGTTTGATGTTAACAGTTGAACAACTTAGCATAAGAATAAATACTTCTTAGAACGCGAAAGGGTAGATATCCGTGCTATAAAGTTTTATATCAACAAATGAAACTTTTCAAACACCACCACTATTACAAAAATAAACACAAACACAAAGGAGGAGAAATCCTCCTTTTTTGTTCAAAAAATATATGCAATTGGAGGATAAAAATGGACGTATTTTTAATTAACGAAAAAATAGAAAGTTTATCTCAAAATCTAAAAGAAATAAAGGAGTCTCTTTGACTTAGACAATTTAAGAAAAAAATTAGATGAATTGCAACAAGAAACATTGAAACAGGGCTTTTGGGATGACAGCGACAAAGCACAAGGAATCTTCGAAGAATTAAATTCCGTAAAAGACGATGTCGAAAACTACGACGAAATCGAAGAAAAAATCGAAGAAGTCAAAATGATGCTCGAAATCAGCAAGGAAGACAACACCGAAGAATACGAAAAAGAAATCTCTAAAACGCTCAAAAATTTGGAAGAAAAAGTCGACGAATTTAAAATAAAAACTCTCTTAGTGGGAGAATACGACAAAAATAATGCGATATTGTCCATACACGCAGGTGCAGGTGGGACTGAGGCACAAGATTGGGCGGAAATGTTACTGAGAATGTACACTAGGTGGATTGCAGACAAGAAATATTCCTACAAAATCACCGACTACAATCAAGACACAGAAGGCGGCATCAAATCCGTATCGTTAATCGTACAAGGAATTAACGCGTATGGATTTTTGAAAAGCGAAAAAGGAGTCCATAGACTTGTCAGAATTTCTCCGTTTGACCAACAAAAACGTCGCCACACATCATTTGCATCAGTGGACGTGTTCCCAGAAATCAAAGACAGCCACAACATCCAAATCGACGACAAAGATTTGAAAGTGGACACCTACAGAGCATCCGGTGCCGGTGGACAACACGTCAACATGACAGACTCTGCAGTTAGAATCACACACATTCCAACAGGAGTCACAGTTCAATGTCAAACAGAAAGATCGCAAATTGCCAATAGAAAATACGCCATGGATATGTTAATCGCGAAATTAATAATGATAAAAGAAGAAGAAAAGCGTGAAAAAATCGAAGACATCCAAGGAAAATACAACCAAATCGCGTGGGGATCCCAAATCAGATCCTACGTCTTCCAACCATACACATTAGTAAAAGACCACAGAACAAACTGCGAAAGCTCTCAAGTGCAAGACGTGTTGGACGGTGATTTGGATAAATTCATAAATGCGTATTTGAGCCACAATTAAACAACATATAGTACAATATAGAAAAGGAGGGATAGAATGGAATATGTTATTTTCAATAAAAACACACCGGTATTTTCATTTGAAATGCGTCACGGCAAAATCATAAAAATCATAGAAGTATTCAATCCAGAATACAGGCCGTTGCAAGTGAAATACAATAGAAGTAAGAATATAATCGAAAAAAATAGTTTCGAACATTTTCTAAAAGGCAGAAGAATTCCAGACACCAGACAGGACAAGGACATTCTTCTAGAAAACCTTCAAGGGAAATCTCTTTACGAACTAAGCTTGGCGTATTACGGACTATCTCTTTCTGATCAATATTGGATAAAATCAAAAAACGACAGCGTAGAGTGGAAAGATATCAACTTTTTCCAAAATGATTTCTCACAAGATATGGGACTGTTTATGTTTGGCAAATCAGACAGCTCATTTTCTTTGAAAACTCCAAACAACACATCAGATGGTTGGCTCAAAAAAGCGTGGATTATAGATGATGACAAAAGAATGCTTGTCAAAGGCTCATCCAAACCATATTATCAAGAAGCTTTCAACGAAAAAATCGCCTACGAAATTTCACGAATTCTAGGTATCAATCACATTAAATATGAAATAAAAAACATTGGAGATAAATATTGTTCGGTGTGTGAGAATTTCATTGACGAAAACACTGAACTCATTTCAGTTAATGCGATCGTCCAAAACACTCAAAAACCTAACCACATATCGATGTATGAATTTGTGGTAGAAGAATTGCAAAAACTTGGAATATCTGATGCAAAAACCAAAATCGATGACATGCTTCTTCTAGATTATATAATTTTCAACGAGGACAGACATTTCAATAATTTTGGGTTCATTAGAGATGTTGAATCGCTTGAAATCAAAAACATGGCACCTATCTATGATTCTGGAACAAGCTTGTTCTACAACACGCTTGACACTGCGATAAAATCTTACAATCCAGATGTAAAACCGTTCTACACTAACAGACAAAAACAGTTTGAACTAATCAAAGGAAAAATCGACAAAAATATCGATGCAAATAAAATTCATAAAATAATCGTAGACGTACTTTCAGAAAGTGATTATCTCGAAGAATTTGCACCTGATAGGAAAACAATCATCGCTGACAGAGTAGCAAATTCTTTATAATTAATGCATAAAATTTGTGGTTTTTAATTTCATAATGGGTATATAAATCTTGAGGTGTAATTAAATGAAAAATGTAGTATTAGAAAATTTTAGAGAATTGTCGAATGTTCCTCGTTGTTCATTTGACCAAAAAAGAATTAACGAATACTTAGTAAATAAAGCGAAACAATTGGGGCTTGAATACGATGTTGATGATGAATTAAACATCGTAATCAGAAAACCTGCAACAGAAGACAAAAAGGATCATCCAGGAGTTATTTTGCAAGGTCACATGGACATGGTCTGCGAAAAAGAAGATGACAGCGATCACGATTTTACAAAAGATCCGATCGAGTTCATCGAAAAGGATGGCAAATTAACTGCCAACAAGACAACACTTGGAGCCGACAACGGAATAGCCGTTGCGATGGGAATTGCTATTTTGGAAGATGAAAACTTGTCACATCCTGATTTGGAATTGATGATTACGACAAACGAAGAAGTTGGACTTATCGGTGCGAATGCCGTAAGTGAAGATTTCCTAAAAGGCAAATACCTTATCAACGTCGACAGCGAAGAAGAAGGAATCATGACTTGTGGTTGCGCTGGTGGAAACACTTTGAATTCTAAATTTGCAATCAAACGCGAAGATTTTGGAAAATATTTCTACAGAATTGCAATAAATGGTTTCAGAGGTGGTCACAGTGGTCAAGATATCAACAAAAATCACCTTAATGCCATAGAATCCACAGTTAAAATCCTAAAAGAATTGTCGACACGTCACAATTTGAGAATCGTTTCATTAAATGGTGGAACAAAACACAACGCAATACCAAGAAATTGTGAGCTTATCATTGCAAGTGAAGACGAAATCAAAGACGACGAAATCAACGTTGATGGTTTCAAACAAGTTGAAGAAAAAATGGAGTTTAAGTTTGAACAAGTAGATGAAAAGACTCCAATGGATGCACAATCTACTGAACGTATCTTGAATTTCCTAACGACAATTCCAAACGGAGTTTTGGACATGGTAAAAGGAAACGATGATTTGGTAGAAACATCGCTTAACCAATCAATTGCAACAACAGAAGATGATAAATTCGTGTTTATGGTATCAATCAGATCTTCAGTTTTGGATAAGATAAAAGAAGTTGAAGAATTGATTACAAATACAACAAAATCAAACAGTGGAATAGTTAAATCTGAAGGGTTCTACGAACCTTGGGAATACCGTGAAGATAGCGAACTAAGAGACAAATGTTTGAAAGTTTACAAGGAAGTCACAGGAAAAGACATGCAAGTGAATGTTATTCACGCAGGACTTGAATGTGCAGTATTTTCAAAGAAATATCCGGACATGGACATGATTTCCATCGGCCCTGATATGACGGGAGTTCACACACCAAAAGAAACTTTGGATTTAAAATCCACAGATAGAGTGTACGAATTCTTGAAGAAATTGGTAGAATCATTATAAAATGGAGGATAAAAATGAGTGACGAAAGAAATTTAGAAAACGAAGAATTAAACGAAGAAATGTATGATGAAGAAGAGTTAGATACAATCGTACTAACATTAGAAGCTGGCGGCGAAATCGAATGTGGAATTCTTGGAGTATTCGAAGTTGAAGGCTACGACAGTGATTACATCGCACTTGTATCTGAAGATGACAACGAAATTATGATTTACAAATACGAAGAAATCAACGAAGAAGAAGCTAACTTGGATGTTATCGAAGATGATGCTGAATACGAAAAAGCAAAAGAAACATTCGAATCTCTTTTCGTAGATTTTGACGGAGAAGATGAAGAATAATTTTAAGGCTGTTATGATTGATCTGGACGGAACTCTTCTGACAGATGATAAAAAAATTACTGATTTCAGTAATCAAATTTTACGAAAACTTTATGACAACGGCATAAAGATTATTATTGCAACAGGAAGAGGTCTATCCAGAGCTAAGCAATTAACCGAAAAATTAGATTTTGACAAAATAATCCTTGCCAATAATGGAGCTATTATTCACAGTAGCTCCAGTATTGCAACGGATGAGGACTTGAAGTTGGAATCTAAGGTGGTGGATGAGCTTAGCACTCTATCAAAAGAGTATGGGATTAGACCGTATTTTTTTGTGGAAAACAAATGCGCACTTCTGATCCAAGATGAAGATGATAAGAAATATTATGTGGATAGCGTTGGTGATGAGAGTGAGATTATGACGATATCTGAGAGGAATTTACCGGTTAATGATTGTGTGAGCATGATTATGATATCTGCGAAAAACCACATTCTTAAAATCGTGGATACTATCAAGAATAATCCACATGTCACATATCACATTCACACGAAATATTTCCCACAAAACATCAGAATGCTTGAAGTGCAAAACGTTAACACGGACAAGTACAAAAGGGCGATTGCGCTGCTTGAACATTTTGGGATAAAAAACGATGAGGTGGTTGCGATTGGCGATGCACACAACGATTTGGAGATGGTCGTAAACAGTGGGCTTGGAGTTGCAATGAAAAACTCCGACGATATTTTGAAACAACAAGCTGACATCATAACACAATACACAAACGAAGAAGACGGATTGGCAAAATTTTTAGAAGAACTATTTGAGTTGAGGGATTATGAATAATTTAAAAGAATTTTTGAACGAAGAATACTATGACAAATATAAGGGCAAAAACTTGGTAGTCTACATTTATCCAAAAGATAACACAAGTGGATGTACGATAGAAGCAGACGGATTTTCTGAAATTTACGACGAATTTCAAAAACTAAACACAGAAGTTGTCGGAATAAGCAAAGACACTGAAAAAACTCACGAAAATTTCAGAAAAAAACAAGGACTAAAACAAGAATTGATATCCGACCCAGAAAGAATATTCTTGAACAATTTTGGTTGCGTTTACAAGGGCAAAATGTTCGGCAAAGAAGTTACTAAAACAGAACGAAGCACATTTGTATTCGACAAAGATATGAATTTGGTCAAAGAATTCAGAAAAGTAAAACCAGACGAAAACCCACAAGAAGTCTTGAATTACATCAGAGACAACCTACATGACTGATAGATATAACATTTACAGCAAATATCTCAAAGAACATTACGGAGAAAAAGTCTACAAACTTCCGATAAAATTGGACTTAACATGCCCGAACAGAGACGGAAGGCTTGGGCGTGGTGGTTGCATTTACTGTCACGAAGAAGGTGGAAGCTTTGAAAACAAAGAAAAACACCTTTCCATTCGTGAACAATTAGAAGAGGATAAGCAAACCATCGAGAAAAAATACAACGCCCACAAATTCATATCGTATTTTCAAAACTATTCCAACACGTATATGCCACTTGATTTGTTTCGAAAATACGTAAATGAAGCTGTGATTGACAACGTCGTTGCAGTTAGCATATCCACAAGACCGGATTGCATAGCTCGTGAACACTTGGAAATACTAAAACAACTTCAAGACGAAAAAAACGTCGACATCATCATAGAGCTTGGACTGCAAACATCGAACAACAAAACACTGAAGATAATCAACAGACAACACACAGTTGCTGATTTTATCCAAGCGTGTCTTCTAATCAAAGAATACGGATTTAGAATTTGTACGCATGTAATACTGGCACTTCCTTGGGATGATATGGACGATGTGAGAGAAACTGCTAAGCTTTTGTCGGTATTAAAAGTTGACGAATGCAAAATCCATTCTCTATACATTCCCAAACACACAATACTTGCAAAGTGGTACGAAGAAGGAAAAGTGAAACTCAAATCACTGGACGATTACGTAAATGAAGTTTGTGAATTTTTGAAATATTTGGATAAGGATATCCTGATTCAACGATTAGTCGGAAGAATGCCCGAAGAGACTTCTGTGTTTTGCAACTGGAATACGAGTCACTGGAAGATACAAGATATGGTAATCGAAAAAATGGAACGAGAAAATATTTTCCAAGGTGATAATTTTAGTAAAAGAATGGGTATAATAATATAAAGTAAATTAAACTTTTTAAAATGGTTTAAG
>NZ_JAGYZD010000193.1 GCF_018371055.1 Finegoldia magna
AGAAAAATGTTTTATTCAGGAGAAGCTGATTGGTATCATATTAAACGATTAGTTGAAGCTGTGAATATTCCTGTTTTTGGAAATGGAGATTGTTTTACAAAAGCAGACATAAAACGAAACATGGAATACTCAAATTGCGATGGAGTTTTGTTGGCAAGAGGAGCAATGCAAAACCCATTTATTTTCAGTGATGATGAGACTAAAACAAAAGAAGAAGTAATAGATACAATAAAAAAGCACATGCAATTAAAATTAGAATTTTATGAAGAAAGACGTGCTATTTTAGAAATGAGAAAACACATTCAATGGTATCTAAAAGGCTTTAAAAATTCTAATAGAGTTAAAAATGAAATCAATCAATTAACAGATATTGATCAAATATATAAAATACTAGATGAATTTAAAAATGAATAGTTTAATCATATACTAAAAACTTGACAATTATGCCTTTTGTTATATAATTTTAAAATATATGGTTAAAATAAGGAGAATAGATTATGGCAGATAAAGAATTTTTATTAACTCAAGAAGGCTTAGATCAACACAAAGAAGAACTTGAGTTTTTAAAGACTACTCGTAGAACAGAAATAGCTGAGAAAATCAAAGTTGCCAGAGGATTTGGCGACCTTTCTGAAAATGCAGAATATGATGAAGCTAAGAATGAACAAGCACAAGTAGAAGAAAGAATCAACTATCTTGAAAACTTGCTACTATATGCAAAAGTAATTCAAGATGACGAAAATCAAAAAGATGTTGTGACAGTTGGATCAACAGTAACTTACAAAAACTTAAAGTCAAACAAAGAAATGACTTATAAAATAGTGGGAACAGCAGAAGCTGATCCTTTTGAAGGTAGAATTTCAAATGAATCACCAACAGGAAAAGCTCTGTTAAATTTAAAAGTTGGTGGCACTACTACAGTTGAAACACCAGGTGGAATCGTAGAATTAAAGGTATTAACTGTAAAGAAAGGATAATAATGGAAAACTTAAACGAAATGCTTCAAATTCGTAGACAAAAGTTACAAGAATTATTAGACGCAAATGAAAATCCATACGTTCATGAAAAATTTGACAATGCTAATAATACCAAAGAAATCTTGGATAATTTTGATGAATTTGATGAAAAAGAAGTTAAAATAGCTGGTAGAATAATGAGCAAAAGAGGCCATGGAAAAGTTAATTTCATGGACTTACAAGATTCTGTTGGCAGAATACAATTATTTAATAAAGTAAATGAATTAGGCGAAGAAAACTACGCAAAAGTTAAAAATATGGATATTGGGGACATTGTTGGTGTTGAAGGAACTATTTTCAAGACTCAAAGTGGGGAAATATCTATTAGAACAAAATCAGTAGTTTTATTATCTAAATCATTACAAATATTACCTGAAAAATGGCACGGATTAAAAGATCCTGATTTGAGATATAGACAAAGATATGTAGATTTAATTATGAATCCTGAAATCAAAGATACATTCATAAAAAGATCTAAAATTATTTCAGCAATCAGAGAATTTTTGGATACAAGAGGATTCTTGGAAGTTGATACTCCAATTTTGAATACAATAGCTGGTGGAGCAAATGCTAGACCATTCATTACTCATCACAATACTTTGGATATCGATATGTATTTGCGTATCGCTAATGAATTGTATCTAAAAAGATTAATTGTCGGTGGATTTGACAAAGTTTATGAAATGGGTAGAATGTTCCGAAATGAAGGAATGGACCATACACATAACCCAGAATACACGGCAATAGAATTATACCAAGCATACGCTGACTACAATGATATGATGAATATCACAGAACAATTAGTTGCATTTGTTTGTGAAAAAGTAAATGGTTCTACTAAAGCTCAATTTGGTGAAACAGAAATTGACTTTACACCACCATGGAGAAGAATCACAATGGTTGATGCAATTAAAGAATATGCTGACATTAATTTTGACGAAATCGAAACAAATGAACAAGCTCGTGAAGTTGCCAAAGCAAACAATGTAGAAATAAGGGACAATATGTCACGTGGTGAAGTAATCAATGAATGTTTTGAACATTTCTGTGAAGAAAAATTAGTTCAACCAACATTCGTATTGGGTCATCCGGTTGAAGTAAGTCCATTAGCTAAAAGAAATCCTGATGATGAAAGATATACTCACAGATTTGAAGCGTTTGTATGTACAAAAGAAATCGCAAATGCGTTTAGTGAATTGAACAACCCAATCGACCAAAAAGAAAGATTCTTAAAGCAAGTTGAAGCGAGAGAGAATGGCGACGACGAAGCGCAAATGATGGATTACGATTTCTTGAATGCATTAGAAGTAGGACTTCCACCAACAGGCGGTTTGGGAATTGGTGTTGATAGACTTATAATGATGTTAACTAACAATGAATCAATCAGAGATATAATGTTGTTCCCAACAATGAAGCCAATAGGCTTAGAAAAGGCAGAAAATGGGGGTTTGTCAAAAGAAACTTACGAAACTTACGACAAACTTACGACAGAAGAAATTGACCTTTCAAAAGTGAAAGTTGAACCATTATTTGAAGATATGGTAGACTTTGAAACTTTCTCAAAATCTGATTTTAGAGTTGTAAAGGTTAAAAACTGCGAAGAAGTTCCTAAGTCAAAAAAACTTTTGAAATTTACATTAGATGATGGTTCTGAAAAAGAAAGAGTTATTTTATCTGGTATTAAGGAATATTACAGCGCAGAGAGCTTAATTGGAAAGACACTACTTGCAATTTGTAATCTTCCTCCTCGTAAGATGATGGGAATCGACTCAGAAGGTATGATTATATCTGCAATTTGTGAGTATGACGGTGAAGAAAAACTTAACTTAATAATGCTGGATGATAATATTCCAGCAGGATCAAAATTATATTAAAGGACACGCTAATTATGAAACTGGGGTTTGTTATGAATCCCAGTTTAATTTTTAGGAGTATGTATGAGATGGATAATTAGAATAATTTTATTACCGATAAGATTAGTGTTGAGTTTGCTCATAGCTTTTTTAACCTTCATATTAAGTTTGAGTACTGCGTTGTTAAGCGTAGTTTCTACTTTGATTTTTATAATTGGAATAGCTAGCATTTTTCAAGGAGACAAGCAAATTGTAATTGAAGCACTAATATTAGCATTTTTATTTAGTCCATTTGGATTACCTAAATTAGGTATATATGTTATTGGATTATTAGAATTATTAAACTATACAATAAAATCAATTT
>NZ_JAGYZD010000194.1 GCF_018371055.1 Finegoldia magna
AATGATCTTGCCATCTATACCTATGGCACAAATAGAGTAAACGCCTATAAATTAATAGAAGATATTTTAAACCTGAGGGATACAAAAGTATTTGATCAAATAGAAGATGGTGACGGAAAGAAAAAATCTGTTTTAAATCAAAAAGAAACAATGCTTGCAAGAAGTAAGCAAGAAATAATAAAAGAAGAATTTAAGAACTGGATATTTGATGATGTAGAAAGAAGAAATAGGTTAGTAAAAGACTATAACAAAAGATTTAATTCCATAAGATTAAGGGAATATGATGGCTCTAATCTTACTTTTAAAGGAATGAATCCTGAAATTGAACTTAGAGTTCATCAAAAAGATGCCATAGCAAGAGGTTTATTTGGTGGAAATACTTTACTTGCCCATGAAGTAGGAGCAGGGAAGACCTTTGAAATGATAGGTATAGCCATGGAGTCAAAAAGACTTGGTATGAGTAATAAGTCGATGTTTGTTGTACCTAACCATATAGTAGAGCAGTTTGGAAGAGAATTTAATGAACTTTATCCAGGAGCTAATGTGTTATGTGCAACAGAAAAAGATTTTACACCAGATAGGAGAAAAAGATTTTGCAGTCGTATTGCTACAGGAGATTATGATGCAGTTATTATAGGGCATTCTCAGTTTGAAAAAATTTCTATATCAAAAGAAAGACAAGAATATGAATTACAAAGTCAAATTGATGAAATTATTGACTATATAGATGAGTATAAAAGGGAAAGAGATCAAAGATTTACTGTAAAACAGTTAGAAAAGACAAAGAAAAAGTTAGAAACAAAGTTAGAAAAACTAAGTGCTGACTATAAAAAAGACGATGTAGTAACTTTCGAAGAATTGGGAATTGATAAGTTATTTGTAGATGAAGCTCACGCTTATAAGAACCTATATCTTTATTCTAAAATGAGAAATGTAGCAGGTATTACTTCTACAGATTCACAAAAGTCAAGCGATATGCTTATGAAATGTCGCTATATGGATGAAATAACTAATAACAAAGGTCTAGTATTTGCTACTGGAACACCTGTAAGTAATAGCATGGCTGAACTTTATACTATGCAGAGATATTTACAATATGATGAATTAAAAAAGATGAAGTTACAACATTTTGATTCTTGGGCTTCTACTTTTGGAGAAACTATAACAGCTATTGAACTTAATCCAGAAGGAAATGGCTATCGAAGTAAAACGAGGTTTGCTAAGTTCTATAATCTACCAGAACTTATGAATACAATAAAAGGATTTATGGATATTAAGACAGCAGATGTATTAAACTTACCGACTCCTGAAGCCTGCTATGAAACTATAAAGACAAAGCCTACGGAAGAACAGAAGAAAATACTTGAAACTTTTTCAGAAAGAGCAGATAGAGTTCGTAATAAACAAGTTGATTCTAGTGTAGATAATATGTTACTAATTACAAATGATGGAAAGAAAATGGCTTTAGATCAAAGATTAATAAATGCTTTACTTCCAGATGATCCAAACAGTAAGGTAAATACTTGCATAAAAAATGTATTTAGTATTTGGGAAAAATACGAGGATAAAAAATCGGCACAACTAATCTTTTGTGATATGTCTACACCAAGTAATGAGTTTAACATCTATGACGATATTAAACAAAAACTTATGAATTTAGGAGTGCCTGAAAAAGAGATAGAATTTATCCATAATGCAAAAAATAATAGGGAAAAAGATGCAATATTTGACAAAGTGAGAAAAGGAGAAATACGAATATTACTTGGCTCTACTCAAAAGATGGGAGCAGGTACTAATGCTCAAGATAAATTAATCGCTATCCATGATCTTGATATACCATGGAGACCTGCCGACCTTTCTCAAAGGGCAGGTAGAATCGTAAGGCAGGGAAATGAAAATAAAAAAGTTTATATTTTTAGATATATAACAGAAAACACTTTCGATGCTTATCTTTTCCAAACTTTAGAAAACAAACAGAAGTATATTTCTCAAATTATGACTTCAAAAACGCCAGTAAGAGTAGCAGAAGATGTAGATGAGGCGACTTTAAATTATGCAGAAATTAAGGCACTTGCAACGAGTAATCCTCTAATCAAAGAAAAGATGGACCTTGATGTAGAGGTCTCTAAACTTAAAATGTTAGAGTCAAACTTTAAATCTAATCTTTATAAGATGGAAGATAAAGTAGTAAAGTTTTATCCAAAAGAAATAGATAGATTAAAGGAAAAAATAGAGAACATAAGAGAAGATATTAAGAATACTGAACCTTATAAAGAAGTAAGTAAAAGTACAAAGGAAGAAAATAAATTTACCTCCCTAACCATTGATGAGAAGAAGTATACGGATAAGAAAATGGCAGGGGAGTTTTTGTTGAATAAAATTAAGGGACTGAAAATTAATGGAGAAATGGATAGAGAAGGAATAAAAGTAGGGAAGTATAGAAACTTTGATCTATCTATAAAGTATGATTCTTTTTTCAATAAGTATAACTTTATTTTGAAAGGAAAAGAAGATTATACGGGAGAGTTTGGAACAGATGGACTAGGCAATATTACAAGAATGGATAATATACTAGATAAATTACCAGAAAGACTAGAAGATAATATATCTAAACTAAAAGATACAGAAGAACAATTCAAAATAGCAAAACTAGAAGTACAAAAGACCTTTCCTCAAGCTGAGCTTTTGAAAGATAAGTCTCTAAGGCTTTCAGAAGTAAATAATCTTTTGGATATGGGGGATAGTGAAGATATACAACAAGATAATCCATTGCTTGAAGAAGTAAAGGAAGAATTAATTAATTTCTTGAATAGAGAATATGAAGAAGATAACAAAGTAGAAGATTTTGATAACCTATTTCCTGATTTAAATGAAATAAGAATAGCTTATACAACTACACCAGATGAAAAATATGAGATACAAATTAGTTTAGATTTGGAAAATTATAAAATGAATACCTATGTAGACAATACTTTAATTGACAGCTTTCAGTACACCTATGATCCTTTGGACGCAAGTGATTTGGAAGAGTTAATACAAATAAAGACGGATATTGGCTTTTGGGATTTTAGTGAGCTTGTAGCAGTTGATGAAAAAAAGTTAAAGGAAATTCTTGGACTTGAAATAGATGATGAAGGTAATTTTTATGATCCATTAAATTTAGACTTGGATAATGATGGGATTCCTGATAGATATGATAATGACTTTAAAGATTCTG
>NZ_JAGYZD010000195.1 GCF_018371055.1 Finegoldia magna
AGGAGATAATTTCATGTCTTTGTGAGATGGATCGACACCAGTATCTATAATACTAATTAACATTCCTTGTCCTGAGAATTTGTATTGATCCCACAAAGTATCAGCCTTAATCATTTTTGGAGCTGTAGCCAAGCTTGGAGACGCTCCTTTTGGTCTTTCAGCTTTCATTTGAGTTGTAACCTTTTTAACTCCTGATTGTTTTCTCAATTTGTCGATGTCTTTTGCTTTAACCTTAGCTGAGAAACCTGTGATAACTGCAGAAAATTCATCTTCTTTGTCAACTTTAACGTTTTCTTTGTTAAGTTTAGTTTTGATGTTTTCTGAAGTTTTCTTAACATCTGCTTCAGATGCCTTCACAGCTTTTGAGAATCTCGCACTCTTTACGTTTGGTTCTCTTTCAATAGCAGCCTTGTCACTTGTTTCTACGATAACTTTGACTTCTTGGTCTGCCTTTACGCCTTGTTCTTGAAGTTTAGCATATGTAGTGCTGTCTGTTTGATTAGTTGCGAATGTCGTTGCACTCGGCAATACCAATGAAAACAATAACACACCAGCTAAAAACTTTTTGGAATATGGTTTCATATTTCCCTCCTACTTTTTTATCCGCAAAAACGGCAAAATATTTGCTTTTTTGCTCATAACATAATTTTACTTAACTAAATAGTAAATGTCAAACTAATTTTGAAATTCGTATTTCATAAATATACTTCTATCGTTTTCATCAAAATAAAGATAATAATCCACGCATTTTGCAAATTAAGTTGTTTTATTTGGACAAATTACTGATAACATTTATTGTTCATTGTTTTTTTATTATTTAATTGAATAATAATGTGTAAAACCTCAAATTTCCTACATTTTTTTCCAAAAATATTTTTTCAAACAAATTTTATTATCAAATCTGTTACCATAATTTTTTCAGATTTTGTTACTATTAACCACCACACAAATGTTTTATAATATACATGCATGAGGAGGAATCAATGAACACTAAAAAAATCACAACAACAGCGATTTTCATTGCACTTACAACGTTTTTCACAATGGTAATCAAGATACCAGTGTCACCTGCAATGGGTTACGTTAACCTAGGAGACTTCATTATATTATTATCCACTGTCGCATTCGGACCAGTTATAGGAATGATTGCCGCAGCATTCGGATCAAGCTTGGCGGATTTATTGCTCGGTTATGCGGCGTTTGCACCATTTACATTCGTAGTCAAAGGATTGATGGCACTTGTAATGGGATTGTTCTTAAAGAAAATCAACAATCAAAAAACATCCACCGTTCTAATTGCTGGAGTTATTTGCGAATTAGTGATGGTCGTGGGATATTACTTCACATCTGTAATTCTTTACGGAAACAAGACTGCAATTGCTACAATTCTTCCAAACTCAGTCCAAGCCGCTGTGAATTTTGTGATATTCGCACTTATTTGGAAGAGATTTTTGAAAATAACTGAATCTATATTGAAAGACTAGAGTGTATTTTATGAAGAAATTATTAATACCTTTGTCTTATTTAGCACAAATTATTGTATTAATCGGGCTGATATTTTTTGATGGATTCGGTCAACAAGGTTTTGTTTTGTTGTGTTTGATTCCGTTCGCTATTTTGAATTTGGCGCTACGAAATCAAATATCCAACAAAAATCTCAGATTATTGCATGTTATAATCAATGTTATATCAATTTTCGCGTTTGCGATTTTAATGATATTATCATTTGTTTTCCCAGTTTCAAACAAATAAATTATTCTACAAACCAAAAAACACAGCCTGTCACTAATAGTGATAAGCTGTGTTTTGTTTTCTATTGAATACGAAAAGTATAACATGAGCTAGAATAATTCCACACACTACATCGATAATGCTGTGTTGTTTTACAAGCATAGTGCTTATGCAAATTCCCACATCCCACAATAAGAATAAAATCTTCGATTTCCCTTTATTTTTCAATATTCTTCGAAACTGATTGTCGATTATCACGGTTGTCGATACGTGGATGCTTGGACACACGTTATTTGGCGCATCAATTTTCTGAATTTGTCTGATTAACCACGCACACACATCATTTCCAGTGATGTCTGTAACTCTAATATCCAAGGCTGTCGGATATATCACATAAATTACCAGTGATATGTACATGGCTGCAAACATCGGAATGATTATGTTGTAGAGGTTGTCGTATGATTTTCTCTTTAATAGATATACAAATGGTACGACTAACATCAAAAACCACGACGAATACATTAATATCGCAGGTTTGTAAAACGGGATGTAGTCGTCTAGTTTTGAATATACTATGTGATAATTTCTGTTGGGTATTTTTTCCATTGCAAAAAACCACACCAAATACACTGCGTAGACTTCAAGTATGAATTTGAGTGGGTTTTGATCGTAAATTCGTTTAATGTTTTTCATTTTAATAAAAGTTTCTTCTTTGATATCCTCTTGTAATCGCTATGATTGGCTTGTAGTCAGTGATTTGCGATAGGATTTTGCCTTTCACAATATCGACTATTTCCTTGTCTTCCATTTTCTCATCTATATCTACTCTGATGTCAAAAATCATCTCGTCGCCTTCTTTTTTCGGACAAATCCTAAAATCGTTCAATATCCATTTATCGTTAACATCGGTGATGATTTTCTCGACAATTTCGTGCAAGTTTTGAACTTTCGGATTGTTTACTGCCAACGGATCCATGTGAATCGTCGAATACACACCCTTTTTTTCTATCAAATCTCTCTCGATTTGGTCTGCCAACGAGTGAAGTTTGATGAATTCTTCGGAGCTGTTCACTTCGACATCCACAGTTATGAAGATGTGACCTGGGCCGTAATCGTGAACTCTCAAATCGTGTGCACCGTAAATACCGTCATAAGATGTGATGAAATCAATGATTTCACGCTCGAATTTTCTAGATGCACCCGTTCCCAAAAGTTTGTCCACAGTGTCAGTTATCATTTCAAATCCGTTTTTGATGATGATAACACCACCCAAAAGTCCGATGTATGCGTCGATGTTAAGGTGCGTCAATTTGAACACTACAACAGATATAAGTACGATGGATGTGGATATGCAGTCGCTTTTTGAATCCACAGATGTTGCCATCAACAAATCAGAGTCGATTTTCTTGGAAATTTTGTAGTAGAATTTGCTAAGCCAAAACTTCGCCACAATCGCTACTATTAGAACAATC
>NZ_JAGYZD010000196.1 GCF_018371055.1 Finegoldia magna
CTAAAGGGATTATTCCTAGAAATGTTAACTTTTTTAGAGTTATTGCATTTATAGCTAATCACGAAAATGTGTTTTTATTTGCAACAATGTTAATTATGACAGCTATTCCAGTAATTTTATATAAGCAAAATATTAAAGTTAATGAAGATTATAGCAATAGCGCTCAGTTAAGAAAAATAAAGTATAGAATGAAGAATAAAAAACGTTGGGCAATTTTTTTCCTTGTTGTTCTATTTATTAATACTTTTTCATTAACGCTTGGAAAGGCATATGCTAATAAGGAACAGGCCCTTTCACCACCTGAAGATTATCAAACTGAAAATGGAATGATTGTTATTCCTTTAAGTAGCTTAGAGGATATGCATTTGCACAGATATTTGTATAAGGCAAAGGATGGTGCACAAATGAGATTTTTCTGCATTAAAAAATCAGGAGGTACCTATGGAGTTGTACTTGATGCCTGCGAGATATGTGGTCCATCTGGATATTTTGAAAGAGGCGATGATGTTATTTGTAAGTTGTGCGACGTTGTAATGAATAGGGGTACAATAGGTTTTAAGGGTGGATGTAACCCGATACCTTTCCCATACATTGTCCATGATAAAAAGATAAAGATTGCGCCAAAAGATCTTGACGCATTGTCTTATGTATTTAAGTAGGAGGGCTTATGTTTTGGAGAATAGTTAAAGGAGCGCTTTTTAGACAAAAGGGAAAAATGGTTCTTATTGCATTTACAGTTGCCCTTGGAGCTTCTCTTGCCACTTCAATGTTAAATACCATGCTCGGTGTTGGAGATAAAGTTAATCAAGAATTAAAGACCTATGGAGCAAATATTAATGTATTGCCTAAGGAAGCTTCCCTTCTTGATGATTTGTATGGCATGCAAGAAAAAGAGGGGCAGGTTCAAAAATATTTAAAGGAATCAGAACTTCCTAACATTAAAACTATTTTTGGGCTTACAATATTGTAGACTATACGCCATATCTTAACACTTGGGTTTCTTGTAATAATGATTCTAAACATACTAAGATGGTAGGAACATGGTTTAATAATCATATGAATTTGCCTACTGGAGAATCAGTTGATACTGGTATGATTAGACTTAAAAACTGGTGGGAAGTTCAAGGCGAGTGGTTATCAGAAAATGATAGCGATTCAGTTATGCTTGGAAAGATTTTTGCAGACAGAAATGGATTTAAAGTTGGTGATGAAATCCAACTAAAAAGCAATAATTTAGACAAAAAATTAAAAGTTAAGGGTATTTTCTCATCAGGTTCTGATGAAGATGCATTTATATATGCTACTTTAAAAACAGCACAAGAATTTGCTGGAGTTACTGGAGTTGTAAATAAAGTAGAAGTATCAGCTCTTACTACACCAGACAATGACTTAGCAAGAAAGGCTGCCAAAAACCCACTATCTTTAACTATTAAGGAAAGGGAAGTATGGTATTGTACAGCTTATGTTTCTGCTATTTGTTATCAAATAACAGAAGTAATGACTGATTCTGTAGCTAAGCCAATTCGCCAAGTTGCAGAAAGTGAAGGAGATATTTTAAACAAGACTACTCTTCTTATGGTTTTAATTACAGTATTAACTTTGATTGGTTCAGGCTTTGGTATTTCTAATCTTATTACAGCATCTGTAATGGAAAGATCTAATGAAATTGGACTTCAAAAAGCTATAGGGGCGTCAAATGGAAGGATAATTTGCATAATTCTTGTGGAAATAATTTTGACAGCGATATTTGGAACAGTTATAGGTTACGGTGTTGGTCTGCTACTTACTCAGATTATTGGTCTAACAGTTTTCGGCTCAGCAATAGCTCCGACAGCTATGGTAGTTCCTATTGTAGCAATACTTATTATTCTTGTTACAATATTGGGGTCAATACCAGCTATAAGATACCTTTTGAATTTAAATCCAACGGAGGTACTACATGGCAGATAAACAAAGTAAAAATAAATTTTACTTAAAAATGATAATGACTTCCTTGGCAAGGAGACGTGCAAGAATGTTAACAGCACTACTTGCTATAGCTATGGGAGCAACAATTATTTCAGGACTTGTTACTATTTACTATGATATTCCTAGACAAATGGGTAAGGAGTTTAGGTCTTATGGTGCAAATATGTTGGTAATTCCCACTAACCCTGATAAAAAAATTACCAATGAACAGTTAGATGAAATTAAATCGTTAATTCCATCAGGAAAGCTTGTCGGTCAGGCACCCTATATTTATACAAATGCAAAAATTAATGAACAACCTTATATGCTTGCAGGTACAGATTTAAAGGGAGCGAAAGAAAATTCTCCATACTGGCTTATTGACGGTTCATGGCCTGAAAAATCTAGAGAAGTTTTAATAGGTAATGAAGTTTCAAAGGCTTTGGAATTAAAAGAGGGAGATAAAATTATTATAAATACTCCCAAAGTTCATGGAGAAGGTTCTATAGATACTAATTTTGTTGTTTCAGGAGTTGTGACAACAGGTGGTAAAGAAGAAGAACTTATTTTTATGAGTATTGATGATATTTCACATCTTGTTAAAGACAAAAATTTTGATGTCGTAGAATATTCAATAGAAGCTGAACAAAATGTACTTTCAAAAATAGTATCAAATATTTCACAAAAGGATGGATCTCTAACTCCACAAATGGTAAAAAGAGTTACCGCCTCACAAGATATAGTTTTGAACAAATTACAAGCTCTTGTCTTCATTGTAACGATAATAGTATTATTCATAATGGTGATATGTGTATCCACAACAATGATGGCTGTTGTAACTGAAAGGCGTAAAGAAATAGGTCTTAAGAAAGCTTTGGGTGCCACAAATTCCTCAGTAATTGTTGACTTTTTAGGTGAAGGAGCATTTTTGGGGGTTTTTGGTGGACTTTTAGGTGTTGCATTAGGATATATATTTGCCAATAGAGTAAGTATTTCGGTATTTGCTAGAAAGGTAAGTTTCTTGCCTCTTTTAGTACCTATGACAATTATTGTCTGTATAGTAATAACTATAGTTGCATCTTTAATACCAGTATCTAAAACTGTTGATATTGATCCAGCTTTAGTGCTTCGTGGAGAATAGAAAGGAATTTTATGGATATATTAAAACTCGTAGATGTTTCAAAAATTTATGGTGAACTTAAAGCCCTTGACAAAATCAATTTAAGTGTAGAAAAGGGCGA
>NZ_JAGYZD010000197.1 GCF_018371055.1 Finegoldia magna
ATAATAGACCTAGAAAATGTATACAATATAAAACACCTAAAGAAGAACTTTTTGGTTTCTTACCATAGGTGTTGCATTTGATTTGACAATTCGTCAATTTTAAAAGCCTTTCCATAAGTCCACCACCTATGTTTTTATAGCGTGGTGGCTATGGATAAAATTTTCTTTTATTTTTACATTGTGGATCGTTTATGATATATTATTAAATTTTTTATCTGACTATTTTACTTAATTCAAATGATAATCTTGTGTCTTTCACTTGATTTTTATTTTTTTCTATTATACAATTTATTTCAAACTACCAAAACGTTGATATAATAAAAATATAATAACATAAAAAATTACAGGCAATTTTCATTGCCTGCAATTTATAAAATGAGATAGATATGATTACTTATTTTCCCCAAACTTTTTCAGCTATTTTCTTAATGAGTTTTAGTTTTTCCCATTGTTGTTCAATCGTCAATATGTTTCCATTTTCGTTAGATGAGAATCCGCATTGTGGGCTCAAACACAATCTATCAAGAGAAATGAACTCTGCTGCTTTGTGAATTCTAGCAATTATTTCTTCTTCGTCTTCTAGCTCTCCTCTTTTTGATGTGATAAGTCCAAGAACAACTTTTTTATCTCCAGAAACGTATTTTAATGGTTCAAATCCACCGGATCTTTCGTCATCGTATTCAAGATAGAATGCATCTACATTTTCTTGTGCAAATAATATTTGTGCTATTTTGTCATAGGCACCACTTGCTGCGTAAGTTGATTCGTAATTTCCTCTGCAAACATGTGTTGTTATTGTCAAATCTTGTGGTCTATCTTCAAGTGCTAAGTTGTTGATTCTCAAATATCTGTTAGCTTCATCATCCAATGAAACTGATTCACCGTATTTTCTGTTGATATAATCAGAATCTACTAACATTCCCCATGTACAATCGTCAAATTGTATATTTCTGCATCCTGCATCGTACAAATCCTTGATAACTTGTTTGTAAGCCCTCGCAATATCTTGTTCCAACTTTTCGTAATCTGGATAGATTTTGTTAGTTATCTTTGCATTATCTTCTCTAAATAATTCTACAAGTAATTGCGCTGGTGCAGGTATTGTTTGTTTCGCAATTGTATTGTCGTCTTCAAATTGTTTTACGAATTTAAAATGTTCTACGAATGGATGATTTTCGCCTGTGATTTTTCCTTCAACTTGTACTGATGTGTGATAAGTTTCCTTTCCGTGGAAGTAGTATCCATGATCAAGCTCAACTCTTTTTATTCCGTTTAATCCCCAGAAGAAATCCAAGTGCCAGCTTTTTCTTCTGAATTCTCCATCTGTTATCACATGATATCCTAGTTCTTTTTGTTTATCGATTAATTTTTTGATGCATTCATCTTCTATTTCTTTTAATTCTTTTTTTGTGATTATTTCTTTTTCAAAGTCTGATCTAGCTTTTAGTAATTTTTCATCTCTCAAGAAACTTCCTACATAATCATATCTAAATGGTACGTGTAAACTCATTTTCAATCTCCCCCTTAATATTTCCTATTTTGCTGGTATTATTTCTCCATCGAATTTTTCTTCGATATATTTTCTAACTTCGTCTGATTCAAAAGCTTGTAATACTTTCTTGTAAGTTTCGTTGTCTTTGTCTTCTTCTCTTGCAACTATAATATTTGCAAATGGGTTTCCTTCTGATTTTTCGATTGCAATAGCATCTTTCTTTGGTGATAATTTTGCTTCTAGTGCAAAGTTTGAATTGATTACAGCAATCGCAGCGTCTTCGTATGCTCTTGGAATTGTTGCTGCTTCAACGGCTGTGAATTTCAAGTTCTTTGGATTTTCTGCAATATCTTTTTCAGTAGCTTCTAATCCTGCGTTTTCTTTTAATTTGATTACTTTGTTATCTTCTAATATTTTTAATGCTCTTGCTCCATTTGTAGCATCGTTTGGAATTATAACTTCGTCTCCATCTTTTAATTCATCTAAAGATTTGTATTTTTTAGAATATATTCCCATTGGTTCCAAGTGAACTGCTCCCAATGATACTAATTTTGTTCCTCTTTCTTTGTTGAAGTTTTCCAAGTAAGGAACGTGTTGGTAGAAGTTCAAGTCGATATCTTTTTCTTGAAGTGATGTGTTAGGTGTTACATAATCATCAAATTCTTTAATTTCTAGTTCAATCCCATCTTTTGCCAAGATTTCTTTTGCTTTTTCTGCAATTTCTTTGTGAGGTGCTGGAGATACTCCAATTACAACCTTCTTGTTTTCTGTAGTTTGTGATTCTTGTTTTGCACTTTGTCCGTCTTCTTTTTTGCTTTCTTTTTTAGCACATGATGTTAATACCAATGCTAATGCCAATACTACTAATAAAATTTTCTTTTTCATTTTTACCACTCCTATATGTTTTTTTTGTTTAATTTATTTGAAATTTTTGTACCTGAGATTTGTACAATTTCAACCAAGATTATAATTACAACTACTGCCCACAATAATACTTCTGTGTTAAATCTGTCGTAGCCGTATCTTTTTGCCAAGGCTCCCAAGCCTCCTCCACCGATTGTTCCTGCCATTGCAGAATATCCAATCAATGTGATCATTAAGTTTGTTATTGCCAACACTAATTGTGGCAATGATTCTGGAATCAACACTCTTGTCAATATGTTAAAATTACTTGCTCCCATTGATTTGGACGCTTCGATGATTCCTCTATCCACATTCAAGAATTCTTGTTCGAATAATCTAGCTAAAAATGGAATTGCACCGACTGTCAATGGAACTATGGATGCTGATGTTCCTATTTTTGTTCCTACGATCAACTTCGAAAGTGGAAGTAATACAATCATCAATATAATGAATGGAAATGATCTTGTAATATTAACTATTACATCCAACACCGCATATAGTTTTGGTTTTGGATTAAGTCCAGATTTTCCAGTTGTATATAAAATAAGTGCCAATGGAAGGCCAAATAAAATTGTGAAGATTGTACTTACTAAAATCATGTACAATGTTTCGCCTGTGGCTTCTAATACCAAATGTAATAAATCATCCATTATTTAACCTCCTCTACTCTAATATCATTTTCTGTCAAAAAGTCTTTTGCTTTTTGTATATTTTCTTTGTCACCGATAAGTTCAACCACTGTGTATCCAACTCCTGTGGATTGAAGTTTGTTGATATTTCCAGATAT
>NZ_JAGYZD010000198.1 GCF_018371055.1 Finegoldia magna
TGGGCCTTTTTAAATTTGAAAGGTGAAGTAATGAAAAGAGAAGATACAAAAAGAATTTATGTAGGAAATGTTGCTGTTGGAAATGGAGCAAGAGTTACAGTTCAATCCATGACTAATACAGATACAAAAGATATAGAAAGTACTGTAAAACAAATTAAAGAATTTGAATCTGTAGGATGTGATATTTCCAGAAGTGCAATTAATGACTTAGAAGATGCGAAGGCGATACCAATTATAAAAAGCATGACAAATATACCATTCGTTGCTGATATTCAATTTCATCACAAATTAGCAATAGCTGCAATTGAAAACGGGTGCGATTGTATTAGAATTAATCCTGGGAATATTGGTGGAATAGATAGAGTCAAAGAAATCGTAGATTGTTGCAAATATCATAAAATTTCCATGAGAATTGGAGTAAATAGTGGATCTGTCAATCAAAAATTCATTGACAAATATCATGGAGTAAATGTGGATTCAATATGTTATAGCTGCCTTGATCAAATAAGAATGATAGAAGATATGGGATTTGACGATATCAAGTTATCATTAAAATCTTCTAATGTTAATATGTCAATAAAAGCTTATGAAAAAATGTCAGAGTTATGTAATTATCCTCTACATGTCGGTATAACAGAAGCAGGTCCTTCTACTAAAGGAATTATCAAATCCAGTGTAGGAATAGGAAGTATTTTGTCAAAAGGAATTGGAGATACTATCAGAGTTTCTTTAACCGGTGATCCTAAAGAAGAAATCATTGTAGGAAGACAAATTTTAATGAGTTTGGGTTTATTAAATGAAGGAATTGAAATAATTTCATGTCCAACATGTGCTAGAACCAAGATTGATTTGATAAGTCTAGTGAATGAAGCTGAAAAAAATTTGGATAAAATAGATAAACACATTAAAGTTGCTATTATGGGTTGCGTTGTAAATGGACCAGGAGAAGCAAAAGAAGCTGATATTGGTATAGCAGGAGGAAATGGAGTAGGCTTAATATTTAAAAAAGGGGAAATTGTACGAAAAGTTAAGGAAGAAGAATTATTAGATGTATTAATCGAAGAGATAGAGAGGTTATAAATGCATTTATTATTCAACGATGTATTAAAGAAAATCGGACTAAAATATGATTCAAAATACCCAATTTATATTGATAAATTGACTTATAATAAAGACAATGATGAGTTAGATTGTTTGATAAACATTCAAAAAGATGAGAGTAAAGACAACTTGGCTGAATTTATACAAAAAGACTTATTAAATTTTATAGCAAAAATTAATATTGATTTTACAGAGTATGAAGATTCAAAAATCAATTTTTCAAAAGAATCTTTAATTAAAATTTTAAAAACAAGTGATTTTTGTGAATATTCTTCTTGTATTGATTTTGAAAGTTCGAATATAGACGAATCAGAAATTACAATTATTTTTAATTTTGAGCAAATAAGGGATAAGTTTATATCAGATAAAAAGGATAATGAGTTAACAAAATTAATAAATAAGACATATAATTTAAGTTATTCTGTCAAATCTGAAATTGTTGAGTTAAAGGATAATGATGATTATAGACAAAATCTTATTGAGTATGATAATTCAATTAGAGAAAAAATAGCAGAATCAATAAAAGATACACCAAAGCAAGACAAAGAAGAAGTTAAAAAAACGGGAATAAAATGTGGTAAAGATATAACCAAGTCTCCAATAAAAATTAAAGAAATAATAGAAAATGAAGACGATACTTGTATCAGAGCTGAAATTATTGATGTAGATGTCAGAAGCATAAAAGATGGAGAAAGTTTTATTATTTCTTTGGATCTAAGGGATGAAAGCGGAGCTGTTTTCGCAAAGAAATTTTTGAAGAAAAAAGAATTTGAAGCATTTGGTGATAAATTAAAATCTGGAGTTTATCTATTATTAACAGGAAGGTTGGAATTTGATAGGTTTACTTCTGGAAAGTCTTTCTCTATAAAACAAATGCAAGAAATTGAGAAACCAGAATCTAGAAAAGATGAATATGAGAAAAAACGTGTCGAATTACACATGTATTCTCAAATGAGCCAACTAGATGGATTTATTGACTTGGATGAATGCTGTAAAACTCTAAAAAAATGGGGACATACAGCGCTAGGTTTAACAGATAAATCTGTAGTTCAAGGTTATCCACAATTGTATGATGCTTGTAGCAAAAATGGACTAAAACCACTCTTTGGTATGGAAGCAAAAATAATAGAAGATGATTTCAGAATAATAACAAATCCTTATAATTCTATGAATTTGCAAGAATTTGTAGTTTTTGATATCGAAACTACTGGATTATCAAATGCAACAGAAAAAATTACGGAAATTGGTGCCGTAAAGATTGTGGGTAATCAAATTGTAGATGAATTTAATCAGTTAATTAACCCTGAAATACCAATACCTGAAAAAATAACAGAATTAACGTCTATAACAAATGAAATGGTAAAAGATATGCCTAAAATAGACGAAGTATTACCTGAGTTTTTAAAGTTTGTCGGTGACTGCACTTTAATAGCACATAATGCAGATTTTGATATGGGATTTATCAAGAAAAATTGTCTTGATTTGGGAATAAATCTTGTAAGAACATATATTGACACACTGGCATTCGCAAGGGCATTGGAACCTCATCTCAAAAATCATAAACTTGATACTTTGACAAAAAAATACAACGTGAATTTATTCAACCATCACAGAGCTTGCGATGATGCAAGAGCAACGGGAGAAGTATTCATTTGTATGGTTAAAGATCTTGAAAAAAGAGAGGTTAAATTTGATATAAATATAAATAAAATGGATTCTGATTGGAGTATTTCTAAAAGAGAATCTCACACTGCGACAATATACGCCCAAAACTTAATTGGATTGAAAAACTTATATAAACTTGTTACTGCTTCTAATTTAAAGTATTTTTACAGAGAAGGCGGAATACCAAAATCTGAATTGAATAAAAGAAGAGAAGGTCTTGTAATTGGATCTGGAAACGAAGATGGAGAATTAATAAAAGCAATACTTGGATTTGAATCAGATGAGAAATTAGATGAAATTATTTCGAGGTATGATTTTTTGGAGGTTCAACCACCACTTTATTATGATGGAGTAAAGTCAAAAAGAATGAGCTTTAACTTAAAGAGTTGTGAAGAATTAACTAGA
>NZ_JAGYZD010000199.1 GCF_018371055.1 Finegoldia magna
ATCGATACAGATTACTACGAAAAATTCATCGAAGAAAAATTATTGAACAACAACTTCAAATTGATTCTATCATTGAAAGCAACACCAGGTCTTAATTTGAAAAAAGATAACGAAGTGAAGGAAAAATTAAAACAATACAAGGAAAGCTTGTCCGATGAAGAATTGAATGAATTAGTAGATTTGAACAAAAACTTGGAACAATTCCAATCAGAAGAAGACACAAAAGAACAAAAAGACACTATTCCAACATTGGAGCTTTCCGATATTGACGCAAAACTTGAAGATGTAGAAAGAATCGAAAAGAAAATCGACAACTACACATTCTTAAATCCAAATCTATTCACATCAAACATTCACTACGCATCATTTATGTTTGATTTGTCGAAGTTCTCGCAAAAAGATTACTTCTATTTGTCACTTCTATCTGATTATATCGGACTAAGCGACACTACAAATTACGATTACAAAAAATTATACACTCAAACATATCTTGCCTCAGGTGGAATATTCACTGCTATTCATTTGAACAATACAAAAAACGGTCAAGATTTAAAATCCAAATTTGTGTTTAGTTTCAAAACAATAGAAAAAACAGAAGACGAATGTATTAAAATATTGGAAGAATACTTGTTTAATGTGAAATTTGAAGAAAAAAATAGATTCAAAAATATCCTTCAAAACCTAAAACAAGAATACAAAACAAGAATACTTGAAGCTGGAAACCAATTCGCATTGACACGTTCTATGGCATCATTCTCAGAAAAAAGCGTGTTGGAAGATGAATGTTCAGGAATTAGCTACTACGAAAAATTGTGCGACGTGTTGAATGATTTCGATGAAAAAGCAGACATCACTTTGAATAAATTAAAAGATTACTACGAAAAAATCGTAAATTCAAACGATATGATTGTAAGCATAATCAACGAACAAGAATCCGCAAATAAATTCTTCGATAAATTGCAAAAATCATTGATTTCTAAAATGCACACAGAAAAAATCGACATCAAATCTTCTCCGACAAAATTCTTCAAATTAAAAGAAGCTTACAAGACTTCTTCAAATGTTAATTACGTTGTAAAATCAGCCGATTTGAAAAAATACGGGTTTGAATACAATTCCAAAATAACTGTGTTGACAAATATATTGAACACTTCATTCTTGTACAACGAAGTCAGAGCAAAAGGCGGTGCCTACGGAGTTGGAATGAGCGTAAGCTTAAATGGAATATTATATGTGTATTCCTACAGAGATCCTAACATCAAAAACACAATCGACATCTACGATCAAATCGATAAATTTGTTGAAAACATGAGCTTTGATGAAAAAGAAATGAAACAATTCATCATTGGAACTGTGAACCAATTCAACCCACCAATGACTACATTCACAAAAGGAAGTCGTTCGATTAACATGTATTTGTCGGGAAGAACGATAGAAGATTATGAAAATTATCTTGAAAATATGCTACACACAACTGTGGATGATTTGAAACAATTTGCTGAAATAATCAAAAAAGCAATGAAAGAAAACCACTTAGTAGTTGTAGGTAACGACACAAAAATCGACGAAGATGCAAATCTTTTCGACAAAATAATCAATGTAGAATAAAATATCCACTAACGAAAAAATAGGACTGTGACAACAGCCCTATTTTTTTGATGATAATATTCAATGCTTTTTTAATAAAATATTCAACGCTCATGCTAAGAATATCATACGGAAAAAATTGACTTTCGTACCGCGTAAGCGAAGCGTGCTTACGATTTTAAGATTTTAAGATTTAGAAATCAACAATTTTTGTAGTCTAGATATTCGTGCATGATCGTTAATATGTTATACCACAGTTTTTTAATTAAACGAATTTATAACATCAAACATAGGAATGGTAATAGATATTACGATAAATCCTACGATTATTGCCATGAAGATTATAAGCATTGGCTCTAATATGCTAATGAATGATTTGATTGCATATTCCACTTCTCCGTCGTAGAATTCTGATAATTTTTCGAAAATATCTCCCAATTCTCCAGTATTTTCTGCAACTTTTAGCATGGAGTTGAACACTTGCGGAGTGATGTTTCTTTTATTAAATGCTTCTTCAAGTGTAAACTCTCCGGATTCTATTTCTTTGAAAATATCGGAAAGTTGTTGTTTGTAGTATTTGTTTTTCATGGATTTTTGAATTATGATGAGTCCATCCAAAATCGTCATGGAATTTTTGTGAGTTATGCTCAAACTCCTCGCAATTTCTGAGGAGATTATAATTTTTCTTTGTTTACCAAAAATTGATTTGGTCGTTTTGAATTTATCCAGATAATATCCAAATTTTGTTCTTCGATAAGCTATAATACCTCCTGCTGTTATTAAAAGTAAAATAATGAGTATTAATAATCCGTTCTCGTTAATTGCATTTGATACTGAAATTAAAATTCTTGTAGACAGTGGCAGCACCATGTCAGAGCTTTCAAACAAATCCACGAATGTTGGAATGACGTTTTTGAGCATAAATATCAGCATTACAATTCCCGTAACAGTGAGAATTATAGGATAAATCATAGCGTTTTGAACTTTTTTGTTGATATCGTAAGTTCTCTCATAGTATTTGCTCAAATCGTAGACTACTTTGTCGAGCTTCCCACTTTCTTCTCCTAATTTCATCATTGATGTAAAAAACATATCGAAGTTTTTGTCATTTGCAAAACTTTCCGACACGCTCATTCCATTATTCAAATTCTCGGAAACTTTGTCCAAGCTCGGTTTAAGTTGTTTGAATTCTTTTTGTTCTTTAAGTAGATTTACGATTTCGATGATTGGAATCTTAGCGTTCAGAAGAATTGAAAACTGTCTCAAAAACAAAAACAGTTTTTTCTTCGATACTTTGAGATTTATTTCTTTTTTTAAGATGCTATCTTCTTTTAATAAACTGTCAATCTTCATTGTACAACCTCATTGCTTCGTCAAATGAAGTATTGCCAAGTGCTACTTGTATCAAAGCTTTTTTGAACAAACTGTCTATTTTATTTTCTTCACCGTAATTTTTCAAAGATTTCAAGTTCATATCTTTTTTGATTAAACTTCTCAAATCATCGTCGATTTTTAGTATTTGCATGACAGCCATTCTTCCCTCGTAACCAGAACTACATTCATCGCAATTTCC
>NZ_JAGYZD010000200.1 GCF_018371055.1 Finegoldia magna
CAAAAAGTTTATTAAAAAACAAGTTAGTTATTGTTAAAAACAAAGAAACTGATGTTACAATTTCTAAAATTGAAGATTTGGAAAACATTAAAGGCAAAATTGCTGTAGCAGAATTAGAAACTGTTCCAGTAGGACAATATACAAAACAAAGTTTGACTCATTATAATTTATTGGACAAGCTTCAAGAAAAATTTGTATATGGTAAAAATGTTAAAGATACTTTGAGATTTGTTGACAGCAAGGAAGTTGAAGTTGGATTTGTTTATTCTTCTGACGCGGTAACTGATGATAAGGTTGAAGTAGCTTTTAATGTTGATGAAAGTTCTCATAAACCTATTATTTATCCGATAACTAAAACAACTTACTCTAAGAATACCGAAATGCAAAACAAATTATATGAATTTTTACAAAACGAATTATCAGCAAAATATTTCAAGGAAGCAGGTTTTGAATCTAGACATGAATAATGATATTATGATGCCTATTATTATTTCATTAAAGGTATCCATAATTTCAACTATTATTACGTCCATTCTATCAATATTTATTGCATGGATGATGGTAAAATTTAACAAGAAAAATGGTAGTATATTAGAGGCAATTATCACATTGCCTCTTGTTTTACCACCATCAATATTAGGGTACATACTTTTAATTGTAATAGGGAACAATGGATTAATTGGGAAATTTTTTTATGATAATTTTGGATGGAGTATTATTTTTACATGGAAAGCGTGTGTTATTGCGTCTGTAATAGTATCATTTCCACTTATGTATCAAAACTGTAAATCTGCATTTCAAAGTATAGACAAGAAAATTTTGAATGCAGCAAGAACTATGGGGGCTAGTGAATGGAAAATATTTTTCAGAATAGCAATTCCTTTAGCTTATACAGGGATAATTAGTGGTTTGGTACTTGCTTTTGCTAGAAGTTTAGGAGAATTTGGAGCGACTATGATGGTTGCTGGAAATATTCCGAGCAAAACTCAAACAATTCCATTAGCGATGTACTACGCGGTTGAACGTGGTGATAAAACAATGGCTAATACCTTAATGATTGTTGTTGTGGTATTTTCATTTTCATTGATATATTTCTTGAATAGATGGATCGAAAAGAGAAGGAATAGAAATGCTGAAGTGTAATATTGAAAAAAAATTAAATCATTTTATACTGAACGTGGATTTTACTGTAGAAAATGAAATTTTGTGTATAATGGGTGAGTCTGGAAGCGGAAAAACATCTATTTTAAACTCAATCGCGGGTTTATTAACTCCGGATAAAGGAGAGATTATTCTTGATGATAATATTTTGTTTTCAGATAAAATAAATTTGAAACCACAGGAAAGAAATATTGGATATGTTTTTCAAGATTACGCACTATTTCCAAATATGAGTGTTAAAGACAATATTTTCTTTATGAATCCTGACAAAAATTATACAAATTTACTTATAGAAAAACTAGGAATTGAATATCTTTTGGAGAATTTTCCTAATACTTTATCAGGTGGAGAAAAACAAAAAGTTTCAATAGTTAGAGCATTAGCGAATAAGCCGCGTTTGCTATTAATGGATGAACCTTTCAGTTCAATTGATGAAAAATTTAAGAATAAGTTTTATGAAGAATTAATCGAAATCAAAAAATCGTTGGATATTCCAATTATCATGGTTACCCATAATAGAGTTGAGGCAGAAATTTTATCTGATAGATTAATCTTTATTGATAAAGGGGAAATTGTAAAATAAACGTTAAATACAACAATTAGGTAGTTTTTTATCATTTAGGGTATAATATAGATAGGAAACAACCAGGAGGTATTTAATGAAAATAAAGCAAAAGGTACTTAATATCGTAAATTCTAATGATTATATTCCTTTAACTTTTGATGAATTATCTTCAAGATTAAATATTGAAAAAAAAGATAAGAAAATTTTTCATAAGATTATTAATGAACTACAAAAAGATAAGAAAATTTTACTCGATAAAAATTCTAATATAATTCCAATTACAGAGCAAAAAGCATATCCAGGTACAATTCAAGGATCTGGAAGTGATTTTTGCTATTTTATTCCCGATGATGAAAGCATTGACGATATATTTATAGCCAAAAAAGATTTAAATGGTGCAATCCACAAAGATAAAGTTTTAGTTACTATAACAGTAGATAAAAAACCAAATAGAAGTCCTGAAGGGAAAGTTTTACAAATTCTATCCCGAGAAACAAAAAAACTTGTGGGAACTTTTGATGAAGCAAAAGGTTATGGTTTTGTAATTTTAGATGATAAAAAATACGGGTTCGATGTTTTTGTCCAATCTGGTAATAAAAATGGAGCAAAAAACAACGATAAAGTCGTAGTTAAATTAATCAAAACTCCATCTAAAAAACACAAAAATCCAGAAGGAGTTATAGTTGAAGTCTTGGGAGGCAAGGACGATCCTGGGATTGACATTTATTCTATAGCGAAGACTTTTAAATTACCGTATGAATTTCCAAAAAAAGTAAAAGAACAAGCAAAGGAAATAGAGCAACAGGTGGATGAATCAGAAAAGAAATCTAGAATGGATTTTAGGGATTTGTTTACTGTGACAATTGATGGATCTGATGCAAAAGATTTTGATGATGCTATTAGTATTACTAAAAAAGATGATAACTTCATACTATATGTTCACATAGCGGATGTAAGCCATTACGTTAGAAAGAATACTGCACTAGATAAGGAAGCTTTTAGAAGAGGAACAAGTGTATACATGTTGGATAGAGTAATTCCTATGTTACCTACAGAATTATCTAATGGAATTTGCTCATTAAACCCTAATGAAGACAGGCTTTGTTTGACAGTTAAAATGGAAATTTCGCCAACAGGAAAAACTCTTGACTACAAATTCTATGAATCTGTTATAAATTCTGATTATAGATTAGTCTATAAAAATGTGTCAGACTTTTTGGAAGACATAGAAAATCCTTATGATGATGAAAAACTCACGGATAATTTATTACTAATGAAAGAATTGTATGAAATTCTAAGTGTTAGAAGGAAAAATAGAGGAAGCATCGACTTTGATTTTCCAGAAACTAAAATTATTTTAGATGAAAATTCTAAAGTAGTTGATGTTACAAAAGATGAAAGAAGAATTGGAAATAAATTGATTGAAGAGTTC
>NZ_JAGYZD010000201.1 GCF_018371055.1 Finegoldia magna
TTCTTCAATTTCTTTATCAGAAATATCAGGTGGTGAAAATAAAATGTTCATAAACAACTCTCCTTATTTCACTAACTATATATTATACCACTAATTTGCGAATTTTTAGATATAAATGACGAAAAAGTTGACAAATTGTAGCATTCTTTCGATTTCAAATTTTAAACAGTTCTAAAATATTTCATAATAAAATGATATAATAATTATAGGTGATAATATGAAAAACGAAATCTTATTACAAAATGGTTTAAAAGTTACAAAAGCAAGAAAGCTTATAATATCGATTTTAGAAAAATCTGAGCAGCCTATCTCTGCAGAAGATTTGTATGAGATTTTCAAGAAAAAAGAAGACTCCAATCTGTCTACAATTTACAGAAATTTAAAAATATTAAAAAATAAAGAAATAGTTGAAGTTGTTTGTGAAATCGACGGCATTTCATATTACAGATTAAAAGGCAAAAAACATAAACACAGTATAATTTGTGAATCTTGCGGCAAAATTATTCCTATAGATCACTGCCCAGTTAAAAAAATTGAGATGGATTTGGAAGACAAAACAGGTTTTAAAATCGACTCACATTCTCTTGAATTTAGAGGGATTTGTCCAGATTGCCAAAATAAAAATGAATAGCAAGTAAAAAAGCATGACTTTTAAGTCATGCTTAAATTATTTGCCGTTCTTCACTTTCAGAATTTGAGACATTATCGAAATAGCTATTTCTTCTACAGATCCATCATCAATATCGAGTCCCACCGGAACATTTATACTGTCGACTAAGTTTTTGTCCACATTTCTTTCTATCAAATTTCGTTTTAACGTGTCTGCTTTTTTCTTGGAGCCCAACATTCCGAAATATTTATGAGGTTTGTTCAAAATGTTAAATGCAACATCTTCGTCGTGCTTATGATCTCTAGTTGCAGATATTATAAAAGTATCAGATGTAAATCTCAAATCATCTATAGAATCCTTGATTTCTTTATTGATATATTTTTTAATATTAGAAAAATCTTCATTGTAAATGAACTCGTCCCTATCATCAACTACAATTACTTCAAAATTAGTTAAAGTTGCAATTCTAGCTAGTTTTTGCGAACAATGTCCTGCTCCGAAAATAATCAACGTTGGTTTTGGGAAAAATACTTTACCAAAACCACTAGCTCTACCCCCGCAACTCATACTGACCTTTTCTCCTTCATTAAGTACATAATCAAATTCGAAGTCACTATCTTTTTTTAAGTTTTCAATGGAATCTTGGATTACTTGGTGTTCAATAGCACCACCGCCCACAGTCCCAAAAGTTTTTCCGTCTTCACGAACAGCCATAATATTTCCTTGTTTTCCTGGAACTGATCCTTTATTTTTAAATAAAGTCACCATCATACATTTATATCCATCTTCCAAAGATTTGTACATTTCTAACAAAACATCATTTTGCATCCTTATCTCTCCTGTTTTCTAACATCATAATTGCTTCCAAAACAGCTCCACCAATTGCTCTAGCTTTATCGCTAATTGTAAAACAATTTTTTACTTCTTCATATCTAGGGTCAATATCAATTATTTTAAGTCCTTTTGTGACCTCAAAATCATCCCTAATCATTCCTCTTATTACGCCATCCAAAGTCGCTCTTATAAAATTATTTCCGACTTTTGCAATGATTTCTCCTTTTTTAACAATATCCGAAATATTTTTAATATGAGTAAATTGTCCATTACAATCAGAGTATATTACTCTTTCACTTGAATATCCATTGATAATTCCTGGAACTTTTGTATTTTTCTTTGCAAATCCTTGTTCGATAATTCTTGCCAAATCATGACCTCTCATCGTTTCAATCACAATATCGCAATCAACTCCTGCTTCAAAACCAGGGCCCAAACCAATCGTGATGTCTGCCATACTTTTTTTAAGTCCAGTATTTTTCTTCGCTAATATAGCATCCACCACGACAGCGAATTTCTTCTTATCCAATATCGTAAGTTTTGGGTCAACTATTATCACAGGATTGTATTGTTCTAAGTATTCGTCAATTTCATCCAAGTTTTCACACAAAACAGCTTCTATATCTTCAACAGTCGCTTTTTTCTCATAAATTGCCTCAGAAAGTGATACTTTTCTTCTGATACTACTTGGATTTGAAACTTCAGTAACAACGCATTTGAATCCTGCGCGAACAAGTTTTTGAATTGTACCAGTTGCGATATCACCTGCGCCTCTAATCAAACAAATTTTCTGCATTTAAAATCCTTTCATAATCATCGTTTGTATCAATATCCATTAATTCTCTTTCGAAATCAGCGTCTACATATTTTACATCATTCAAATTCTTGTTCTTAATTATTGAACCTTTTTCGTCGTATTTCAGTGATAATAATTGATTAAAAAACTTCTTTGAGAAAATTACGGGATTTCCTACTTTGTCCTTGAACTTCAGTTGACAAATTTTATCTTTCTCAAATGAATTGATTAATTTTTCTATTGAAATTTCTGTTAATAATGGCTGATCAGAAACTAGGAAACAAATACCATCCATTTCTTTAAAATATTTGACCCCTAATTTGATTGATTCGCTCTGTCCATTTTCATTGTTAGGATTATTAAGCGTTTTGATTCCTATTTTGTTACAATATTCTATTATCGTAGAATTATTTGTAATCACAATTCTATCATAAAAGTTTGATTTTGCTACCAAATCAATAATATATTCAAAAATAAATTTATCATTATATTGTAGCATTAATTTGTCAGTTTTCATTCTCTTGGACAAACCACTTGCCATTATTACTGCGCCTATTTTCAAAATTATCACCTAATCTATTATACACTTTTAGTTTATTGCAATCAAAAAACCTCTTCATCAATTAAGATAAAGAGGTCTTTGAAATAAAAATTATTGTCTATTCAAAGCGCCTTCAACCATTTGCAACAATAGTACTCTTGTTGTGATTTTACCAACGCTATTTGCCAATACTTTTACGTTAACTTCTGGATTAACATCGCCTGATAATTTTCCGTTTTCATCCAAGCTAACTCCAACATCTACTACATAAGAATTTTCAGTAAAGTAAGAATCATCAAACATTTTAGCTTTTCCAACTGCAGTTACAACCAAATCAGCATTTTTAGTAAATGATTT
>NZ_JAGYZD010000202.1 GCF_018371055.1 Finegoldia magna
ATTTTAGGTCTGAACAACTCTATTATAATACTTGGTGATTTTTTGGTATAACCTAAGAACGCCTACCCGCATAGCGGGTAGTTTATTGTTTCGTTCGCAAGCGAACTCAACTGACTAAAGTCATCAATTAAAAAAACCGAGCTACAAAAGCTCGGCTATTGGTGGCTCATCCGGGACTCGAACCCGGGACACCCTGATTAAAAGTCAGGTGCTCTACCATCTGAGCTAATGAACCACGACTACCTTTCTATGATAGCACAATTAGATTGGTTTGTAAAGTGTTTTTTACAATTTTTTAAAAAAGAGCAGAATTATTAGCAACTCTGCTCTTGATTTTACAATTTCACAATATCTTCTTTGTCGAATGCAAAGTATTGTGCTATTCCATTTTTGTATTCTACGTCGATTTCTCCTTCGATTAAAGGAAGAATATAGTCCATAAATTCGTCGTCAATTTGGAAATGGCTGTCTGTGTATTTTGGAATTATCATTTTCGTTTTGTTGGCAACTTTTTCTATATCTACAAGTTCGAATTCTGTCTTATAAGGTTTGTTGGAAATTCTTTTGATTCCAACCATTTTGCCGGAATGATTTTCTACACATTCAACAGAAAATTCTCCAACTTTGAATGATTCTTCGATGTCTGTCTTAGATGCAAATGACATATCGCATCTTTGAAGTATGTTAAGTTCAATACTTCTAATCGGCATATCGTAAATTTCTTTTAATTTGTCTCTGATTATATGAGATGGTCCTTGCAATTGTGCATGGCCGAACTTGTCTGTTTTGCCAGATGTTTTGGATATGAAGTTATTTGAAGAATCTTTGATTCCTTCACTTACTAAAATCAAAATATTATCCGTTCTTTTGAAGTTTTCATTGATTTCTTTGACCAAATTATCAAACTCAAATGTATCTTCACTTATATACACAAGGTCTGCTCCAAGGTTACAAAGTTTCTTGGAGATTGCTCCTGCTGCTGTCAACCATCCAGCATATCGTCCCATAATTTCGACAATAGTTATCGTTCTGTAGTCGTAGATTTCGACATCTTTTGCTATTTCATAGACAGAATTCGCTACAAACTTAGCTGCAGATCCAAATCCTGGCGTATGGTCAGTTCCGAATAAATCATTGTCGATTGTTTTTGGAGAACCCATTACATGAATATCTTCTCCAATTTTTTCGATGTATTTTGATAATTGATACACTGTGTCCATCGAATCATTGCCACCAATGTAGATAAAGTAATTGATGTTAAATGATTTCAAAATTTCCACGATTTTCGCAAGTTTTTCTTCGCTATCTACTTTGTATCTGCAAGATCCCAATGCACTTGCTGGAGTGATTTTCAATCTGTTCAAATCTTCATCAGTTTTTATTTGTGATTTTAAATCTATGATTTTGGAATCCAACAATCCTTGCACACCGTATAATGCACCATAAACATTGTCAAATCCTAGCTCAATTGCTTTTTTGTAACAACCAGCAAGTGTCGCGTTGATGGCACAAGTTGGTCCACCTGATTGTGCTATTAATAAATTTTTGATAATACCACTCCTTAATATTCTTCTCTTTCGAATCCTTTACCCAAGACTTCGTATGCGTCATTTACTGTAATAAATGCACGAGGGTCAATCTTCTTTAATTTTTTCTTCAAATAAGCAACTTGCGCTCTTTTTAAAACGCAGAAGATTATATCTTGTTCATTGTTTAAATAAGCACCTTCACCATGTAAGAAAGTAACACCACGGTTCATATCTTGCATAATAATATTTGCAACTTCTTCGTTTTTGGAAGTTATAACGAAAACTTGTTTTGTTTCGCCAATACCCAATTCGATTTTATCCAAAACTCTGTAAGCTACAAACATAGAAATAATAGTATAAAATCCCTTGTCAATACCGTACAAAGCACTTCCTATAGCGATGATAACTGCATTACAAGCCATAAGTACATTTCCTATCGAAATATCTTTTTCGTTTTTCATAATCGCAGCTATGATATCTAATCCACCACTGCAAGTACCAAACCTAAAAAGTGTACCCATAGAAGTACCATTTATAGCCCCACCAACTACAGCTACAAGCATATCATCCTTTAAAATAAATGGATTTGGAAGATAGTGAAACAAAGTCAAATACACTGACAAAACAATCGTAGAAATCGCTGCGTAGTTTACAAATTGTCTAGTTAAATATTTGTATCCAATAATCATAATTGGAATATTAAGCAAGAACACTGTAACTCCTGTAGGAATTCCTGTTATATATTGAACCAACAATCCAATACCAGTAGAACCACCACTCAAAAAGTTCTTTTGACTGAAGAAAAAGTCAATCGCAACAGCTGCCAATAAGTTAGCCAACAAAATTGAAATGATTTTCTTCTTGGCATCACTTCTGCTGCCAAAGTTTTTTACAAAAAAATCCGTTTTACTCATTATTTTATAAATCCTAATCTTTCTTTAATATATACATCCCATATAAACAAAGCCACAGCAATGACAACGAATGTATAGTTTTCGTCCTTTACATCCAATGTAAACTTTTCGTAAATGCTGAAACCTTTCTTGTTTAATTCTATGTTACCAAAATCAAATACATTGATATGTTTGAAATCTGAAATATCAATCACTTTGTCGTTGTCGTATTTAATAGTGTTAGACATGTCAGATTCTAATGTAAAATTCACATTCTTGGAATTTATTACGTATTTTTTGTTATTTTCATAAAAAATACGCTCAACCTTCATCACGACATCTTCGTTTTCATCGTAAAACACAAAATTCGATCCCTTGTCAAAACTTGAACCGATAAATGCATCGAAAAACGAAGTGCTATTTCCTTCCTTATATCCATAATAAATAAGCTTATCATCCGATAAAATTCTAAATCTATCCTTGATGTCTTTGTTAATATAAAAATCGTAAATCATAATCAATCTTTCTTTGATAATTAAAAATTTAATAATCATGACCACCCGTAAAACGGGTGGTTTGTTCAAGGGCTATAAGCCCGAGTGATACCAACCAGCGTCTCAAGGCGCTGGTTTTCACTCCATTCAAAC
>NZ_JAGYZD010000203.1 GCF_018371055.1 Finegoldia magna
AGTAACTGATAAGTTTGACACGCCATGACCTGTCGTGAAGAAGCTTATTACAAAATCATCAATACTAAGTGTAAATGCCAACAAGCTTCCTGAAAATACGCCCGTTTTTATTTCAGGAAGTACAACTTTTCTCAAAGTATAAAAAGGTGTCGCTCCCATATCCATAGCAGCCTCTGGCAAGAACTTATTCATCTGCGATAATTTCGGCAACACTGCAAGTATTACATATGGAGTTGTAAATGTTATGTGTGATAATAACATCGTGAAAAATCCGAATGGAAAATTCATCAAGTTAAATATTACCATCAAACTTACTGCCGTCACTATATCAGGATTTAAAACTGGAAGATAATTCATATTTAAAAGCAAAGTTTTCTTGTATCCTCTCAAATAATAAATTCCTATTGCTGCTATTGTTCCTAAAATTGTTGCAATTATTGTAGCTAATATTGCAATTAATATTGTGGTTTTAAAAGAAGACAAGATTTCTTCGTTGTGCAATAATTCCTTGTACCATTTGAACGTAAATCCAACCCAGCTTCCCTTCAAACGAGAATCGTTAAATGAAAATACCATTAATACAGCAATTGGTCCGTAAAGAAACAAAAACACCAATGCTAAGTAAAATTTCTTGAAAAATTCTTTCATTTTATTCTCCCTTCTCATTCGTAAAAGCTAATGAAATTAAAATCATAATGATAAGCACTACAGAAATTGCACTACCGTAATGCCAGTTTCCTGCTATTCTGAATTGATGCTCAATTATATTACCAATCAAATTGTATTTGTTACCACCAAGTAACGCAGATATTTCAAATGTAGATATAGCAGGAATAAACACCATTGTAATTCCCGTAATAACTCCAGGCAAACTCATCGGAAACACTACTCTTAAAAAAGTTTGCAACTTAGATGCTCCCAAATCGTAACTTGCTTCTACTAGTGAATAATCTGATTTGTCTAATATTGAGAAAATAGGAAGTATCATAAAAGGTAAGAAATTGTAAACCATCCCCATTAAAATAGCTCCTTCAGTGTAAAGCATTTTAATTGGAGAAAAACCAAAATGTATCAACATACTGTTGATTATCCCGTTTTTACCAGTTAAAATAATCCACGCATAAGTTCTCAACAAAAAGTTCATCCACATAGGAATAACTATCATAAGCATCAACACAGCCTTGTATTTTTTGTCTACTTTACTTATAAAATAAGCTGTTGGATAACCTATCAGCAAACAAATTACTGTACTAATAAAAGCCAATCTTATTGAATTCAAAAGCACTTTTACATATTTTGATGTAAAAAATCTGTGAAAGTATTCAAGCGAAAATTGTGGATTGGAAAAATCTCTCAATGATCCAGTTGTAACTGAATAGTATACTATAAGAAACAACGGAAATACAATGAAAAATAATATCCAAATAGCGTAAGGAATGGATAATTTCTTAAGCTTCATTGCCGCACCTCTTCATAATATGAATATTATCTGGATCAATGTTAATTCCTACCATACTTCCTTGAGGTTTGTTGATAGTTGATTGGGCTTTATATTTGAAATCTCCAGTGTCAACGAACATTTCGTAGTGAATTCCTTTAAATCTGTCGCTTATAACTGTACCTTTGATTTGTCCTTTTTCTGGGGCAACTATCTCCACATCTTCAGGCCTTATAACGACTTGGACATTTTCATTTTTTGCAAATCCTTTATCAACACATTTCCATTTATGATTAGAAAATTCTACCATGCAATCTTCCAAAAATACTCCGTCAATTATGTTACTTTCGCCAATAAATTTAGCTACAAACTCATTCTTAGGTTCATTGTAGATATCTTCTGGAGTTCCTATTTGTTGAATTACACCATTATCCATAACAACAATAGTATCACTCATAGTTAAAGCTTCTTCTTGATCGTGAGTTACATAAACAAATGTAATTCCGATTCTTTCTTGAATATTTTTGAGTTCGTTTTGCATTCCTTTTCTCAACTTCAAATCCAATGCACCCAAAGGTTCATCTAGCAACAAAACACTAGGTTCGTTGACCAATGCTCTAGCTATAGCAATCCTTTGTTGTTGACCACCACTCAAATTATTTATTTTTCTTTTTTCAAAACCAGACAAATTAACAAGTTTCAAAACTTCTGTTACTTTTTCTCTGATTAATTTTTCGTTCATTTTTTTGATTCTCAAACCAAAAGCAATGTTTTCAAATACATTCATATTAGGAAATAGAGCGTATTTTTGAAAAACTGTGTTCACATTTCTCTTATATGGTGCAATATGACTTATGTCTTTACCTTCAAAAATAATCTTTCCAGTATCTGGAGTTTCAAATCCAGCAATTAATCGCAAAGTCGTAGTTTTACCACAACCTGATGGTCCCAATAATGTCAAAAATTCTTTATTTCTAATGTAAAGATTCAAATCTTTTAAAATATGTTCATCTTCAAAAGATTTATTAATACCGATTAATTCAATGATATTATCCATTAAACATTCCCCCTAAAAATTTGGTGGTGACATAACCCATATCACCTTGCAGATTTTTGTGCCATTATTTTCTAACATTCTAGTTTTATTGCACTTCGTGTAAAAACAATCACCCTTGTTTAGTTTATATATTTCATTGTCGAGATAAATGTTGCAACTTCCCTCAAGTACATACCCAAATTCTTCGCCTTCAAATGGATTGTATTCTTTAGTTTCTCCTTTTTGATTAAGCGTAATTATAACAGGCTCCATAGTGTTTACCTGAGATTTTGGAACTAGCCATGTAATAGTAGAATTCATGCTCAAATCTTCACTTGATTGATAGTCATCTTTTGTGAAAATTTCTTTTACTGAGGGCTTATCCATAAAAAAAGTTGCCATATCAGTTCCCAATGCATTTAATAAGTCATTAAGTGAATCTACAGAAGGACTTGTCAAATCTCTCTCTAATTGTGATATGAAACCTTTTGTCAAATCAGACCTTTCTGCCAATTCTTCTTGGGTCAATCCAAGTTTTAACCTCAATGATCTTATTTTTTCTCCTATTTCCATTACTATCTCCTTACTT
>NZ_JAGYZD010000010.1 GCF_018371055.1 Finegoldia magna
TGTTGTATATGAACGATTAGCTCAGCTGGATAGAGCGTCTGGCTACGGACCAGAAGGTCGGGGGTTCGAATCCTCTATCGTTCGCCAAGACTATAGATTCAATTGCGAATCTGTAGTCTTTTTTTATTTTAAATTTGCTCACAGTATACTTTCACACCACAAAGTTTGATCAAACAATCTCCTGTTTCTTTTCGTCTTTTAAATATTTTTTCGAAAAATTAAAATTTTTTAATTTTCCACATATTTTTCACACATTTCAAGCTAAAATGTCAAAATGTTACTTTTGAAAACGTTGGTAATTCAATACTATCTGATAAATTTCCAAAAAAAATATAAAAAAATTCCAAAAAAATTTACGCTACATTATACTAAAAATAAAAATAAAATATGAACAAAAATGTTCCAATAAACTGAATATACACAAAATATTTCACTAAACGCAGTATATAATATTTAACAAGAGAATAAAAAGACAAATAAACAACAAATAATGTCATATAATAAAATAAATAGTTAAAAACATAAATTGATTTTTATGATATAACAATAAAATCACTTTAAAAAAATTTGAACAAATCATGTAAATTGACATTTTCTATATAGTATGATAGTATTTATCCATATATAATACATGCAAAGACAAAGTACATAAAAACAGAAGCATACGTAATTATAATGGATATAAAAAGCAATGCATTTTATTTAGAACTAACTGAGTCAGGCAACATCATTCATCAGACATGTTGGGCTGATTCTTTCTTTCTGTTAAGAGGATAAGTGCAAACGATATGCATTAACTAACTGAAAGTTTGTAGTTTTTTAATCTAAATGCATGTAAAGTAGTAGAGAATAAAATTAGTATAATAAATATCAAATTACTAACATTTCAAATAAAAATCAAGTAAATTGGGAGGTTAAAATGAAAAAAATATTTGATAGACTAACCGCGTTAGTCATGGTAATGCTGATGTTCATACAATCGTGTATGCCAGCAATCACATCATTTGCTAAGGAGGAAGAGCTCGACAAGAGATACGTAATACAAAAGCTCGAGACCTTGAAACAGGATACTTACGCCAACTTTTCATTGAACCTCGCTACCGTAATTGATGACAAGAATCTGGACACAGATACGAACGTCAAGTTTGTATTGAACGCCACGAACACCAATTCTAACATCAAACTATTAGTTAGAAAGGATTTTAGTCTTTATGACGAAAGGACATTTGATACAGTAGAAGAGGCTCACAAAGAATTCGACAGAGTGGACAAATCACTCAAAGATCAAGGATTGAGCTTAGATGTATCCGTAGTACAAGAAGATGGAAAATACAGAATCCACAACAACTACGTACCACAAGCTGACAAGGAAAACTTTGGAGACGACTACAAAGTATACAGCCTAAAAGTTGTTCCAGAATTTGATTTTGACAAAGAAGGATTGTACAACAAACTTCCTGAAAACGACAAAACAACAGAACAACACAGACTTCAACTTGCAGAAGAACGTAGACTTCAACAAGACGGCGAAGTACCACAAGGTGACAAACACAACCGTACTTACATCTTCGACTTCAAAGTTGACAAAGCTGTTGACACAAAGCTTACAACAATAGCTCTTAATAAAGATAAAAACAATCCACTTGAAGTAAAACAAACAGCAGACCTATTCGCAGCTATATTAGATGATAGAACTTACAGCGTCTACCAAACAGAACAATTATCAGCTGAAGTAACATCATCAATAGAACACAAAAAAGAAGTTGCGAAAGCAAAAGCAGAAGCTGATGCAAAGGCAAAACAAGAAGCTGACGAAAAAGCGAAGAAAAAAGCCGAAGAAAAAGCCAAAGCTGATGCCAAAGCAAAAGAAGAGGCAGACGCTAAAGCAAAAGTAGAAGCAGACAAGAAAAAAGCAGAAGAAGCTAAGAAAACAGAAGAACAAAAAGCGCTTGACGAAAAAGCAAAACAAGAAGCTGATGCAAAGGCAAAAGCCGAAGCTGAAGCAAAAGCAAAACAAGAACAACTTGCAAAAGAACAAGCTGAAGCAGAAACCAAAAGAGCCGCTGAAGAAAAAGCAAAGAAAGATTCTGAAAACAAAAAACTTCTTGGACTTGAAAAAGACACAGAAGAAAACCAAGAAGAAGAACCTATTATAAAGAAGAAGGAAACAAAAGAAGAAGTCAAATCAGAACCTGCAACACCAGAAGAAAGAAAACAAAAAGCAGAAGAATTTGACAAAGCATTAAAAGAAAGAAAAGAAGAAAACAAAAAATCAGAAGACAAAAAAGATGCTAATAATAAAAAAGACAATAACAAAAAGACTGACAACAAAGAAGTCAGCAAAGAAACAAAAGGACTATTAGAAGGTATCAAAGAATTCTTCGGATTTTCAAACCTACAAAAAGCAGACCGTGAACTAAAAGCAATCCTATCAGTAAAAGCCAACGGATTAAAAGAAGTTCAAGCATTATTATCAAGCTTTGAAGCAAAATATCACCTAACAAAAGAAGAACAAGCAAAACTAATGGACGATAACAAAGATGCACTCAAAGCATTGATCGAAAGAGATGCAGACAAGAACTTCAACCCACATGTGTTTGCAGACACGGGAACCAACAACCTTAATCTCGATGGTAAGAAGTTTACTATCATTACTAGGTATGATATTTCAAATAAAAATGGACCAGTTCAAGCAGGACAATCTTTCACAATCCATTTGGATAAAAAACTTACCGTAAACGATAAATCAACTCTTCCATCTATAAAATACAACGACGAAGTTATAGCAACTCCAAGTTATAATTCAACTAATAACACAATAACTTACACTTTAACAAAAAATATTGACCAAAATATCCAAGTACCTTTAAATATACCTGTAGATTATAATATAGGTAATATTACTCTTGACGATGATGGAACATTTACAGTAATCAACAAGGTAACTGGTATCGGAGTAAACAATCCACCAAAAGACCTAGTACCACAAAAAGTTGACAAGAACGGTAATCCAGCTGGATCAATTATAGAACCTGGAAGAGACGACGTAACCCAAATAGTTGACTCAAGTAAAAATTATAGATTAGATATTGACTCAGTGGGAAATCCAGTAATAGAAAACGGGGAAATGGTTGGAATAAACTGGGTAGTAGAAATTGAATCTAGTAAGGATTTAAAAAATGACCTAGGAATGAAGATGAACTTCACTCTAGTAGAAGGTTCAGGACTTAAAGAAATTAAAAGCATAACTTCAAGTGATTCTACTGAAAAAATCCAAGATAATGATGCCATAAAAGGCAAAACAGGAATAGTTGATTCAAAGCACTCTGTGATAAATCAATCAACAAAATCCTATAAGTATAGTATTTATACTCCTATAAGCAATAAACAAGCAGCTTATGTTTTAGATATATCTACTGTCCTAACTAAAGATGTAACTGATGGTCAGCCATATGTTGGTGCAGTTAGAAGTGTTATGGATAAGGGATATCCAAAGGACAAAGTAGAACAAGTCACACCTACAAGAGTAGGTATAAACAATCGTACTACTATAGAAGGAAAATTTTTATCAAATACAAGTGCTCAATGGACTATAACAGATGGAGTGTGTACATTAGATAAAAATAAAGGTCTACCTTTAGAAACTAGAACTCTTGAAGGAGCAAATATAAAATCCGGTAAGAGAGTAGTTTATGGTGTAGATCCAACTACTGGTATGATGATAGTAAAGAAACAAGAAAAAAGCTTAACTTCTATTCCAGCTAAAGAAAAAGACCCAGAGGGAACTCAAGCTGTAGGTAACATTGGCGTATATCAATTCACACACGATGTTGATAATACAAACACACCAAATTCTTACACTATGTCAGGAGTTTCAATATCAAGATACAGAGACCTTCCTATCGACCAACATTGGAACCTTCCACAAGGCTACGAAAAAATGCCAGCTCAAGACATAAATGTTGTTGACAAAAGTGGAAATAATTTAGGAAGTGTTCATGTAAATGAAGAAAATGCTAAACAAAGATCCTTCACAGTTCCTAATGTTAAATATTGGAATATAAATGAAAAAGGCGAAGCTAGTTTTATTGATCATAAAATAAAGCAAACTTTCCCTGAAAAAAATGTAACTATAGACAACAAACAATATAAATATAACGAAAACACAAGTTACTACAATTACAATGACAAGAACCACTTCATTTTAAACTCACTAATGGAGATAGATAATAAGAAGCCAGCTACTTTTAAAATTGTAAAAGTAGACAGCAAAACTGGCAAGAAACTTCAAGGAGCAAGCTTCCACTTATTGGGATCTGGAGTAAGTGTAGTGACAGATGCTAATGGTGAAGCTACATTTACAAACATCCCACCAGGAACTTATACATTTAAAGAAACAAAAGCTCCAAACGGCTACAAACTAGATGGTGAAGAAAAGAAAATAAATATATCAGATACTGGTGAAGTTAATGTATCTGGTAAAAACGTCGACTTCTCACAAGCAGCAGGAAAAACAGAAGTAGTAGAACACAACAAGTATCCAAGTTGGCCAGACTACATGAATTCTATGCATTATGGAAAAGTTGCTGGTAATGGAGATGTAGAATTCTACCTATATCTAAAACCAATAGCTCCAAGACAAGGTGGACAAACTGATAGAAATACAAGACTTGATATTTCTATACCAGATGTAAATATTACAGAAGTAACAGCATACGACGTAGGACCAGGAAATAGAGCAAATGTAAAATCTGCAATGGAAGCACAAAGTGCAAACACATTGAACCTTGAAAATAACGTAATAAATGCTAACCACAACTATAAGATTACAGGTACTCCTAATAAGCCAGATGATTACACAGGAAGAACAGGTTATCAAATCTACTTCCCAAAAGAAAGATTTGCAGGCGACTGGGGATTCTTGGTAAAGGTTAAGGCTAATATTGGAACAAATAGTTCAGCAAACTTATATTATGATTGGTTGACTAATGAAGATACAGCAAATCAAGCAAGCATACAAAAAGTTGTAAGATTAAGCAAAAATACAAGCAGTGCAGATGATAAGCCAACAATAACTATTAAAAATACTCCATTTGAGAAAAAACCAATAGAAATTGTAAAATTTGCAGATACTTTTACTGATGGCAAGAGAGAGACTTGCTGGAGCTGAATTTGTATTAAAAGATAGCGAAGGAAACACTATTAAGAATGTCTTTACTGATAAAGATGGTAAAGCAAGCTTTGGAGAACATCCAGAAGGAAAATACACTATCTACGAAGTTAAAGCTCCAGATGGATACGAGAAAAACGGAGTCTACTTTGAAGTAGAAGTTAACGAATCTAAAGAAGTAAGCTACAAGGCTCGTTTTGAAAACTCATCAGCTACACCACAACCAGGTCAAGATTACTTTATAGAAAAGGGAAAAGAAATTGGTGGAACTAGTGACAATATAGTAACTAGTGTAAACCAATGGCTTGACTACAACGAAGGACAAGCCTACAGTCGTGGTGAAAGACCAAAGGTATGGGAAGCTTACAGATACGAATCTTTAAAATATCACGCAGATATTACCTTATCTAGCTCAGGTAGAGGTGATAGATTTGAAATACAATTTGACCCTAACCTTGACTTCACTCAATATTTTACAGGATTCCCTAAGCTTAGAATAAATGGAAAAGATGTAGCAGATCCATATTTTAACTATGAAACTAATTTATTAACTTATGTGTTTAATGATAAGACTGATGGTGGAGCGGCTACAGCTACTATTGACCTTATAGGTATGATACCAAGTAAATATTATGCCAAAAATACGGGAACTTATCCATTTACTATAACTGTACAACCAAACCAAACAGGTATATCAGGTCAAAAATATGACAAAAACATAGAGGCCTTCTTTGACTCCTACGATTCAGGAAACAATCAACCTGTACAAAACTATTACTTCAGAGAAATCTATGAAGAAAATGGACAGTATTATGTAGATGTAATATCCTACTACAACGTAATAGGTGATAGAAATCCATATAAAAATGTTAAACCTAAAACTCTTAACTATAACTGGATAACAACTAAATTCCAAGGCGGAAACATTGCCAATTGGACAGGAGAAGGTACTGAACCAAGACAAGTGCTAGATAGGGTAAAAATCTATCGTACTGAACCAAATGTTAGATCAATTAATAATGATATACTGGTTAACGACTACATGCCATTGTCAATGGGCTACAATGCAGAACAAAATCCTAATATTTACAGACCAGTTTTCAATGCTTCAGTTGATCCAAGTCAAAATGCGACAATATCACAAAATGGTATTACATTGATTTATGATAAGAGCCAAATTAATCCAAATGGAAAACTTATAGACAATAAAAATCAACCACTTAAAATTAAAATGCCTAGCATTAATAATGGTGAAGGTTATGTTATTGAGCAAAGGTTTAAGATTCCAGATATAGATGCTTTCAATAATAAATGGAGAGCCTTTGTTATGAACAACGGCAACCTAAAATCAGCCTTCGCAAGTGGAGCTAACAAAAGTTTTGCAAAAGGTGACCAAACTGGTGGAGAAACTCCAAAATATTACAAAGAAGATGTCGGTGTAATAAACAAGAAATACACAGCAGGACAGTTTAAGATAATAAAATCAAGCCAATCTGATAATAGCAAACTTGCTGGAGCTACATTTGAATTAATAGATGCTAACAATAATACCATCTATAGAACTTCAGATAATGAGGGTGAACTTAGCTTCACAAATCTTGCTCCTGGCTCATACACACTAAAAGAAACCAAGGCTCCAAAAGACTTTATCAAGTCAGAAAAAAGATGGACAGTAACTGTTTATTCAGACGGATCAGTTAGAATTACGCAAGTAGGTTTAGCTGGATCTGATGAGTCATATTTTGGAAACAACGAAAATATTATCATCATGCCAGTTTCCAACAAACCAAGTGGAGCAGAGTTCCATGTTTACAAGAAAGATTCTGACGGGAAACCACTTCAAGGTGCTAAATTTGTCATAAAAAACAAAGAAGGTACTAAAGTTATTAAAAATGGCGAATCTAACACTAATGGTCTTGTAGAATTCACAGATCTAACTCAAGGAACCTATATTATAGAAGAATCTGAAGCTCCAAAAGGCTACAATAAACTTGACAAAAAATGGGTTCTTGTAATAGACAAGGATGGAAATAAAAAAGTCTATAACTATAGAAAAAATTCTGACACAACATCTCAATTAAACTCAATCCTAGAACAAAATGGAGTAAACTGGGTAGACGTTGCAGGAAGATCCCTTGATGGTTGGCAATTGTACGACAACAGATACACAGGCTGGACTGGAAATAACGTAGATCCATTTAAGCTTGGTACAAGAATTGTCGGTATCAATAGAGATGAAAAATACGTCATCCAAAGATATGTAGTAAACCCAGAAGCAGCTAATATAGGTGCAACTTCTGCAACAATTCACAGAGAATTGCCAGAATATCCAAACATGGACTGGTATAAGGGTGACGAAGTTTACCAAGTATTTAAACTTAATAAAGCTGTAACAGGAGTAATATCAGACATCAGACTTGCAGAATATGGTGCAACAGAAATCAAAAGTGGGGTTACAAAAGACACAGACAATTCACGATTTGGTGAACCTCAAAGACTAAAACTTACTTTGCCAGCAACTGACAAACCACTTGTTATTGATGTAAAAGTTCCATATAAGGAAGAGTCTGGTGGAGTCGGTACTGGTATGGACTGGACTGAAAATGGTACAACATACTGGAAGAGCGACTACTACGAAAGAGCAAGTGTAATCAAAGAAGCATCTCCTGTAGTATCAGATGATGGAAATATCGTAGGATCTTATGTATCCGAAGGCTCCTTAGATGTAACAAATGAGTTCAAAACATTTGACTTTAAACTTAAAAAAGTAAAAGATAATGATAATACAAAAGCAATCGAAGGTGCTAAGTTTAGATTAACTGGACCTGGCGAAGGTGGAGAAGAAAGAGAAATTACAACTGGAAAAGACGGTATAATTTCATTCGACAAACTAAGACCAGGAATCTACAAACTAGAAGAAATCGAACCTGCACCAGGTTACGAAAAATCAAACGTAGATTGGACAGTAAGAATAACTTCTAACGGTGAAAAGTATATCAAGGTTAATAAGAAAACAGGTGTTACAGAAGAAAATACAAAGCTTATTAATCCAAATTCCAACTCTAATATGCTTATTAGAGCAGCAGGAATTGGAACACTACTAAAAGATAGACAAAATTCAGTAGCATATGGATACAACAGTAATCTATTGGATACTCCAACATTGATGTCAATGAACGAATTCTTCAGAGGAGAAACAGTAGCATTGGCAAACAATGGTGGATTAGAAATATCAGATGAATCAATACCAGTTGCCCTACAAGGAGCAAATGATTGGCAAAAAGTTGACCCAAGTGCTTCTAATGGAAGAAGAGAAAAAATTCAAAACAAGGACTTAGCAAGCACAAAAATCACTGAAATTAATAAAGTTGATAAGAAGTTTAGACAAGTTTTCTTATTAAAAGACGGAGATTCTAATTCAAAAAGAGAAGTTCAATTCCATAGAGAACCAGAAGATTATGGCATAAGTTTAAATGATGGTGGAAAGACTACTTATAAAATTTATACAGTAGATCCTAAATCAACTTTGGATAATCCTATAAAATTAAAAGATGTTACAAAAGCTTGCACACAAACTTATCCAACACCATCTGGCAAGAAACAAAGGATTAAGTCTGAAATTCCAGCGACAATTAGAGGACCTTTATATGTTGAAATAGAAACACCATATAATAATCAATATGGAGTAGGCTTAGGTGTTGACTATATTTATTCTAGGGGCTCAGGTCCTTGGGGTGATATTTCAAGTCTATGGATTGCTGACTCATATGATAAGGAAGCCTCAATAAACAAAAACCTAGTTTCATCATTTAATCTCAATATTACTAATGGAGCAAATGGAAGTGTTACAGTAAATAAAACTACTGGAATTAAGCAAGGCGAAAATATCACATTAACTGTAAGCCCAGATAATGGATACCAACTTGAAAAATTAACAGTAGCTGGAGTTGATGTAACAAGTAAGGTGGCAGATGGAAAATATTCATTCACTATGCCAGCAAGTAATGTTGCAGTATCTGCTACATTTAAAGCAAAATTATATTCAGTATGGACACAAACTGTAGACCATGGTTCTATCACAGCAAGTCCAAATAGTAATCTAAAAGCTGGAGATAAAGTTACAATAACTGTTAAACCAGAAACTGGCTATAAGTTAGAAAAGATAACTTATAACGATAATAATGGAGATGAACAAACTCTAGCCTTAGATCAAAATAATCAATTTACAATGCCAGCCTATAGTATGGCACTTACAGCTCACTTTGTAGACGAACGACCAAGCTATGAGGTCCAAGTTGCTCAAAATATAACTGGTGGAACTATTACTGCGAATCCAACAAGTGCAAAAGCAGGATACACTGTTTCACTTTCTGCAACTCCAAGTGATGGATATCTATTAGATAAATTTGAAGTAAAAGATGCTAGTAATAATCCGGTAACAGTAAATGAAAATAATCAATTTACAATGCCAAAATCTAATGTTACAGTTACAGCTATATTTAAGGAAAAACCAAAGAATGTTTATCCAATAAGTATAGAGCCATCACAAAATGGTAGTGTTGGTGTAGCAGCTAGTGCAACAAATGGAGAAGAAGTTACAGTAAGTGTAAATCCAAATGATTACTACGAACTAGCAAGCCTAACTTATAATGGAAATCCTATAACAAAAGACGCTCAAGGAAACTATAAGTTTACAATGCCAGATCAACCTGTAAGTATTGCTGCTTCCTTTAAAGAAAAAGAAATAACAGGACCAAAAGAAGGCGAAATTGCTATACCAAGTGATGGTGAATTACTAAAAATCACCAATAAACAAACAGGTCTTGACCTTAAAATATTCAAGAGAGATTCTAATAGTAGACCTCTTGAAGGTGGTAAGTTTACTTTAAAGAAAACAGATGAAAATTATAAAACAGAAGATACTACATTTACAAAAATAGATGGTATCTCTGGCAAAGATGGTAAGTTGGTATTTACTGACAAGAATGGTGAAGAACAAACACTAGCCTTACAACCAGGTTACTATGTATTAGAAGAAACAGAATCTCCATCAGGCTACAAAAAAGCTCAAGCTCCTTGGAAGATTCATGTATATGAAGACACTACTACTAACCAATTGAAGGCAGAATACCAAGGACCAGATGAAACACCAAACTCTTTCGTAAGCTCTGACAAGTCTTTGGATAATTCTGGAAATATTACTGGAATAAAAACAACTAATAGCGGTATTAAATACGCAGCTCGTATGACTAATATCAATACAGAAGGTAAGACTTATATCCAAAGAATCTATATCGATACAAGAGCTTACAAGAAACCTGTCAATGTTCAAATCAAACCAGTAATAAAAAGAGAAGAATTGGATGCTCCAGGTCAACCACCAAAAATTGGTTATGAAGGAAAATATGGTGTAAAGACTGCCTATAGATCAACTTATGAGATAAAGGGATTAGCTGATAGTCCAACTGATGCAAAACTTAATGACATCTTCAAAAACTATACTATAGCAAACGATGATGTATCAGTAGTAAACACTGCTAGATGGAGACCATTTGACTGGGGCTTTGACGAAGACCAATTAAACCTTGACCCAGGCGTTTATTACATTGATGTCGAAGGCTTCTACGATGACAATATAACAAAAGAAGATATTGGCAAAATAGAAATGGATATAGACTTCATGACACCAAGATACTTCTGGCAAGCAGATGGTTTCAATCAAGATAATACTCAACACTTTAAACTTGGTGGATCCTACCAAGGAGGGGCAGAATCTTTTGGTTCTGTCTACGAAGAAGACACTTATGTAGGTGGAGTTCTTCACAAAAAAGGTACTACTACTCCATGGGGAGCATCACAACCAAGCAGACAAAAATATCCTAACTGGTTGAGCAAGGAATTTACTGATAGATATGGAAATAAAAGAAATGCTGGTATAGTTGCAGTGCCTAATGGTACTGAAGATAAAACAATTGATTCAGTTACAACAAGCATAAGCATAAAACCACTCTATACTTCTACTAAGAAGACTCAAGTTGGTCCAGAAGGAATGGATATAGTCAATGACGAAGAAACTTATAACATCACTTTCTCAAAACATGGTCGTAATGATAAAGATGAAGATGTAAATAGTGAAGAAGTTACAAAGAGAAGACTTGAAGGAGCAGTATTCAAACTTCAAGAATTCGTAATCAATGATTACAAAGATGTAGAAGGTTCCAACGTATCATCTGCTTTTAACGGATACTTTGGATTTAGAGGACTAAAACCAGGTAGATATAGACTTATGGAAGTAAAAGCTCCAGAAGGTTATAAACCAATTAATGGACCACTACTATACTTCACAGTCGAAACAATTAAGACAAATTCTGGTAAGATTGTAGATCCAGAGAGTGGAGATGTTGTCGATATCAAATCTATTAATGTTAAATTTGCTGAAACTGATACTAAAGCTTATAAATTGAGCGACTTAAGTATGGTTAATCCAGATGATGCTAATAAAATCATAAAAGTAAGCAGTGTGGATTCAAAGAAAATTAGCATTAAGGATAGTCAAATTGTAAACCCAACTACAAATGCCATAGTTAATCTAAATGATTTAATTATCGTAACAGCAGATGGTCACGGATATCCTATCAAGCAAATTAAAATCGTTGATGGATCAAGTGGTTACATCTCACTAGAATATGATAAGGCAAATGGTGTTTACCAATACGTTCCAGAAAAATCCACATCAGAAAAAGATGGTAAGCTAGTGGACTTCGTAACAAGCGCCACTGCCAAGAACATGGGCAAGATAGTCAATGAAAAACTCGTTGATAGAATACAATTCAAAAAAGTTGATGCAACTAATAAAGAGTTTGCACTTAAAGGTGCTGAGTTTGAAGTTCATTACAAAGACAAAATAGACAACAATCAATACGAAAAGCTTGACCTATATGAAAAGAAGGTTAACGAAAAGGATACTGAAAGATTGGTCAAAAAAGCTGGCGACACAGCTCCGGCTGGATTTACCAAAGTTGACACATTTAAATCAGGAACAGATGGACTTCTAGACTTTAAACTAGATGCAGAAGGCTACTACGCTATCAAAGAGACAAAAGCGCCGAGTGGTTATATAACACCAAGAGGCTATGTAAAAGAGTTCTCGTATTTAGATGGCAAAATTAAAGTAAAAGATAACAAAGCTCAAGTGGACGACAATACGCCAAGTGACCATCCAGGATACGTCGAAAAGAAGGACAACAAACCGATAGAAGTTGTAAACCACAAATCACTATTCCCTCATACAGGTGGATGGGGTATTATTGGATTCCTTGTAGCGGGTGCTGTGATAATGACTACGGCGTACTACAAGTACAGACGTAAGAGAAGAGAGAGTGCGTTATCATGATTGAGGTTAATCAAAAGATGAGGTACCCTCCGTAAATGGACTAAAGAGAGACAGGGGATGAGGCGACAAGCCAAGTCCCTGGAGTCTCAAGATGCTTGGATGTTTATTCTAAATGAAAGAATAATAGTAAACAAACTAATCGAAGTTCTGATAAAAGGGATAGATTATAGAAATCAGACTGAGAGGTCTGCGAAGTAGGCGAAGCTGAAGAAACCAGAAGGGTTGGAAGGCAGAAGTCTAGGAGGAAAGTGCCCAAGGGGGCAAGGGTAAGGTAATAATTTGCGAAAAGCAAATGATTATAAAAAATATAAAGGAGTTATATTATGAAAAAAAGATTTTTATCACTAATCATAGCATTAGCGATGATGGTTGGCGTATTCACCCCATTGATAGCTAGTGCTGCTGAGCCAGAACTTACACAAACTACAGAAAAAGTTACAGTTCACAAGCTTATTCCTAACAATACTGCAGAAAAAAAATATACTGCAGAAGATATCAAGAAACAAATTGAAGGTTTAACAGGTGAAAACAAGTACGTTGGTCAAAAACTTAATTTAAAAGCAAATGTTAATACAGCTAAAGAAATCAAAGATGTATATTTTGTATGGACAAATAATAATGACCAAATTATTAATGCAAATGGTGAAACAATCAAAAAAGCCGGAAAAGAAATTACAATAACTAATAATAAGTTACCAGAAGGTATTAAAGAAACTGACTTAAAAGGTGCATTAGCTGGCTTAACAACAGAAAATGGTAAAGAATTTACTACATCAGGACTTAAAGCTGGAACTTATAAAATCTATGAAATTCATAGCTTATCAAAATATGTAGGTAAAGATGGAGAAACACTTACAAAAATGTTAGCTGTTCCAGTTGTAATTACATTACCACTAAATGACGTAAAAGAAGCTCACGTTTATCCAAAGAACGTTGAAGATAAGCCACAAATCGACAAGAACTTTGCATCTAACAATGGTTTAGGAACAGTTGAAGACAAAAATAAAAACCAAAACGATGGTGCAAAATACGAAAACTCTGGTAAAGAAAAAGCAACTGCAAAAGTAGAACTTGGTAAGACAGTTCCTTACGAAGTAAAAACACAAATTCCAGTAGAAGCTAAATACAAAAAATTAGTATGGACTGACCAAATGACAGAAGGTCTAACATACAATAAAAACTTAGTAGTTAAGCTTGGATCTACTGTATTAACTGAATTTAAATCAGAACAAGAACCAGGTGATTATAAAGTAATAAGCACTGACAGAGGTTTCACACTTAAATTTACAGATGCAGGACTTACAAAAGTAGAAGAAGCAGCTAAAACAAAAGCTACAGAAATTACATTAACATATTCAGCAACAGTTAATGCAAATGCTATACCTGGAAAAGTTGATGCCAACGATGTTGCACTTGACTACAGCAATAAACCAGGTCAAGAGTCAGAACCAAAAGAAGGAAAACCTAAAAACGGTGAAATTAAAGTTGACAAATCATGGGCAGTTGATGGAAAAGAAGTTACAGAAGCTGATAAAACTGTAAAAGCTTTATTTACACTTCAAGAAAAACAAGAAAATGGAACATGGAAAGATGTTGATTCATATGAAGCAACAAGTGCTGAAGCATTCAAACACACATTTACAGGATTAGACAATGCTAAAACTTACAGAGTTGTTGAACAAGTATCAGGATATGAAGCAGAATATGTATCATTTGAAAATGGTGTTGCAGTAATCAAGAATAATAAAGACACTACTAATCCAAAACCACTTAACCCAACAGAACCAAAAGTTGTTGTTGGTGGAAGAAAATTTGTAAAAGCTGACCAAAATGATGAAACAAGATTAAAAGGTGCAGAATTTATTGTTAAGAAGACTGTAAAAGATGGCGATAACAATAAAGATTTATATCTAAAAGAAAAAGATAAGAAAAATATTCAAGATTTAATAGCAACATATAAAGCAGCAGATAAAGCTTATAAAGATGCAGTTGCAAATTTAACTCAACAAAATGGAGTTATAACTTATCCAGAAGGAGTTACAGCTGAAACTATTAAGGGATTAAAAGAAGCAAGAGACAACGCGTTTAAAGCAGCTAATATCACTTACGAATGGGTTGAAAAGAAAGATGACGCTGCAAAATTCATCTCTAATGAAAAAGGACAAGTGGAAATTTATGGTATCGAATATGGAGAAAACTATACTTTAGTGGAAACAAAAGCTCCAGCAGGATATGGTACTCCTACAAACGCAAATTTTGCCTTCAAAGTAAAAGAAGGATCATATAGTAAAAATCTTGAAGGTATAAGTGTTGTATACGAAGGCACTGATAAGGTTGTTAATGATGCAGCAGGATCAGACGCTATGAGAATTAACAACAAGAAAGTATCTATCCCACAAACAGGTGGTATTGGTACTGTAATCTTCACTGCAATTGGTCTTGCAATAATGGCATCAGCTATTATCGCTATCAAAAAAAGACAAGCAACTGAAGCTAGATAATAACTAAAAGAAGAGAGGAAAAGCAATTTTCCTTCTTCTAAAAGTGCAAATATGTGATGTATTTGCACTTTTAGAAGAATATAACAATATTAATATAGAACTAAAAATGGAAGGTAATAATATGAAGATTTTAAAAAAGATATTAATGGTTATGATAATGGTGGCGATGGTGATGACTAGCACTTCGTTTGCTGAGGGAGCTTTCTCCATTACTGTGACTGTGGATAAGAAACTTGGAGAGGCTCGTGGAGAAATTTCGTTGTGGAAGGTGTCTGATGAACAAATTTCCGATGATAAGAAGGCTGAAAAGCTTGGTGAGCTTAACAAGTTGTCAATTGAAGAGTTGAATTCTAAGTATTCTGACAAAAGGGTGATGGAGTTTAAGGACAATCAAATTGTGTTTGATAAGTTGAATTCCGGTGCTTACTATATGAGGGATACTTCTGGTATTAAGAGGGACAAGGATATTGTTCCGGCTTTGATTAACCTTCCAAATGATCTTGAAGATGGTTCGAAGAATGTGACTATTCATGCGAAGGAATCTTCTACGAATGTGAGACTTGTGAAGGTGGACGAGAGTGGCAATCCTTTGAAGGGTGCGAAGTTTAAGTTACTTAAAAGAGAAGGCAGCGAGTATGTTGAGGTTAAGAACAAGGCTACTTTGAAAGAAAATGATAAGCTTGAATTATCTCCAAAGGACGATCATAGATCCAAGGTGAAATCTGAAGAAAATGCAGAGAAATCCAATTATGAAAATTCGAAGTCTAAAAAAAGGGAAGATAAGTCCAAGGAAGAAAAAAAGGAAGATAAGTCCAAGGATAAGGCAAAATCCGATGATGGGTTGTATATTTCCAACGATGCTGGTGAGATTATAATCAACGATATTAAAAGTGGCGATTATATTTTCAGAGAGGTGGAAGCACCAGCAGGTTATTTGATTAAGAATGTGGACACTAGGTTTACTATTACTGACAAGTCGGTGGAACTTAGGGTTGTGAACAGCAAGACTCCTGACAAGGACAAGGGTAGACACGATTTTATGAAGACTGATGAAGCGAAGAAGCCTTTGGGTGGTGCGATGTTCAAGGTTATGACTAAGAACAAGGATGGAAAGTTTGAGCCTGTGAAGAAGGACGGCAAGGATTATATCGTTACTAGTGCTGACAATGGTAAGTTTGCTGTTGAGGATATGGATTATGGTAAGTATTACTTGGTTGAGATAAAGGCTCCGGCGGGTTTCATTTTATTGAGTGAGCCTGTGGAATTTGAAATCAAAAAACAAGCCGATGATAAGACTATTTCCATTGCTTTCATTACTAACAAGAGTGATACTATTACTAGAAGAAGAACTCCAGGCGATGATATTACTCGTCGTAAGATTCCAAAGACTGGGGATATTAGATTTTTGATGAGTATGGTTGGCGGTTTGATTATGTTTTTCATCGGTAAGTGGTTAATCGCAAAGGATGACAAGGAAGTATATAAGAATATTAAATAACAATCGAAAATAATTATATGTAGAATAAGGCCCTCATGCTAAGTGCTCCGCTATTTGTAAGGTGTGGTATTTGTGTGGGGGTTTGGTTGTGTTTGGTATGATATGTTTTTGTATTGTATTATTTGAGGTATAATTGACTTGGGAATCTGAGTTTTGAGAAAGGTATGAAGGTATGTGGAAGAAGATTAAGCACAATTTTGTGTTTATTTTAATATTTTTATTGGGATTTGGCGTGATGATGTATCCTGTGATTTCTAGGTTGTATTATAGGGTGGATTCTTCAAATCAGGTTAAGGAGTTCGACAAGGCTGTGAAGGGTTTGTCGAAGGAGGAATTGGACAAGAGGTTGGCTTTGGCTAAAGGCTACAATGATTCGTTGAATAATGTGGTGAGCAAGGATCCTTACGATAAGAAAAACCAAGAGGAGGGCAGGAAGGCTTATGCTAGAATGCTTGAGGTGAAGGAGAAGATTGGTCACGTGGAGATTCCGAAGATTAATCAGGATTTGCCGATGTATGCTGGTACGAGCGAGGATGTGTTGCAGATTGGGATTGGTCACTTGGAGGGTACTTCACTTCCTATTGGTGGGAATAATACTCATGCGGTGTTGACTGCGCACAGTGGTCTTCCTACGGCGAAGTTGTTTACTGATTTGAAGATGATGAAGATTGGCGATAAGTTTTATGTGCATAATATTTTTGGAACGTTGGCTTATCAAGTGGATCAGATAAAGATTGTGGAGCCTTCGAATTTCAATGATTTGTTGATTGTGAAGGGGCATGATTATTGTACGTTACTTACTTGTACTCCTATTATGATTAATTCGCACAGGCTTTTGGTTAGAGGTCACAGGGTTCCTTATGTTCCTGCTGTGGATGAGGCGTTGATTGCTGATAACAAGGCAAGTTATATTTACAGGTATTTGTTCTATGTTTCTTTGGTTATTATCGCTATTTTGTTGTATTTGATTTATCGTCAACGTAAGGCGAGAAAGAAATTGAAGGAACTTGATGTAGAGGATAAGCATGAAGAAGTCTAAGTTAAAGGAAAATTTGAAATATTTGTTGATTTTTTTGGTGGGGCTTGCTGTGGCGATGTATCCTTTGATTTCGAGGTTGTACTACAGGATTGAGGCTAATAGTGCGGTGCACGATTTTGATACTACGGCTAAGAAGATTGACAAGAAGGAGATTGACAGGAGAATTCGTCTGGCTCAGATATACAACAAGACTTTGGATCCTAGTAAGCTTGCGGATCCTTATTCTGAGAAGGAAAAAAAGAATGCGATTAGCGAGTATGCGAGGATGCTTGAGGTTAAGGAAAAGATTGGCCATGTGGAGATTCCGAAGATTAATCAGGATTTGCCGATTTACGCTGGTACGAGCGAGGAGGTTTTGCAAAAGGGTGTTGGTCACTTGGAGGGAACTTCTCTTCCTGTTGGTGGCAAGAGTACACACACTGTGTTGACTGCACACAGGGGTCTTCCTACTGCTAAGCTGTTTACTGATTTGAATAAGATGAAAAAGGGCGATGTGTTCTACATTCACAATATCAAAGAGGTGTTGGCTTACAAGGTTATCGACATTTTCGTTGTGGAGCCGAGCGATTTCGACAAGGTTTTGGTTGTGGAGGGCAAGGATTATTGTACGTTGTTGACTTGCACTCCGTATATGATTAATTCGCACAGGTTGTTGGTGCGTGCTGAGCGTACTGAATACAATCCTGCTGCTGTGGAGAAGGATTTGGTGAGTCAAGTGACTGGTAAGTACAAGATTTATTTGATTATTTCACTGATTATTATCGCGATTTTGTTGTGGTATTACATTAGACAAAGAAGAAGGAAGAAGAATAATGAGATCAAGTAGGAAGTTTGGTTATGTGATTTTGTTTGTGGGGATTGGGTTGTTGACGTTTTGTTTGAGTAATTTGTCGTACAAGATTTTCTCACAAGATAGTAAGATGGATGAGTTTTTGAAGGGTCAAGGTGATATGACAACTGAGCTTTCCGAAAGAATCGAAAAATACAATTCGAATGTGAATGTGGATGAAACGGGTCTCGTGGATCCTTTTAATTCGGAAGATATTGAGCTTGAAAGTAGCAAGGTGATTGATGAGAATGGGATTTTCGGGTACTTGGAAATTCCTAAGATTAATTTTAAGAAGCCTATCTATTTGGGAGCGAGCTACAATCATTTGGCGAAGGGTGTCGGTCAACTTGACGGTACTTCTATTCCTGTGGGTGGTAAGGGCAGACGTAGTGTGCTTGCAGGTCACAGGGGTTGGTACGGAGATATTATGTTGCTGAAGGTGGGTCAATTGTATTCGAATGATGTGGTGTATGTGCATCATCATGGGAAGACGTTGACGTACAAGGTTGTCGGAAGAGAGTATATCAGTCCGTCGGATTGGGATAGGTTGAAGCCTGTGGAAGGCAAGGATATGCTGACTATATTGTCGTGTGATCCGATGTATCCTCCGTTTACGAGAAGGATTTTGATTAACTGCGTGAGAGTTGATGAGAATTCTTCGAAAACTACGGCTGATGCTACGAATAAGAAAAATGCGGCACAATTGAACGTGAAGGCAGATTCGTCATCAAAGACTGTTGATTATGTGTTGTTGGCGTTTACAATTGTAGCGTGGATTGTGTTGATTGTGAATATTAGAAAGTTTGTGTTGGATATTAGAAGGCACGGGAAATAAAATAAGGGTAGTGCAATAGATTTTCTATTGTGCTACCCTTTTTGTTGATGACTTTAGTCAGTTGAGTTCGCTTGCGAACGAAACAATAAACTACCCGCTATGCGGGTAGGCGTTCTTAGGTTATACCAAAAAAATCACCAAG
>NZ_JAGYZD010000204.1 GCF_018371055.1 Finegoldia magna
GTTACAATCGTACTTAGTTTGGGAATGGGAAGAATGGCAGAGAAGAACGCCATCGTCAAGAAACTTTTGGCAGTTGAAACATTGGGAACAACAACTGTAATTTGCTCCGACAAAACTGGTACATTGACTCAAAACGAAATGACTGTGAAGAAAATCTACGTTGATGGAACAGATGTCGATGTCACAGGAACAGGATACAAACCTGAAGGCGATTATTTGATTGAAGACAGAAAAATGCAAGAAGATGACATCAAATCTCTTAACACTTTGCTTCATATAATGAGTCTTACTAACGACTCAAAACTAATCGAAGAAGATGGAACTTACAAAATCGTGGGAGACCCTACTGAAGGAGCACTTCACACAGCAGCAGGAAAACAAGACATCACAAAAGATGAAACCAATCAACAATATCCAAGAATAGAAGAAATTCCATTCGATTCAGAAAGAAAAATGATGACTACATTCCACGACAAATTCTTAACTGACAAAGTTGTATCCTTCACAAAAGGTGCACCAGATATAGTTATCGAAAAATGTAGCAAGATTTTAATCGACAACGAAATCAAACCACTAACAGAAGAATTAAAACAACAATTGTTGAATAAAAACAGCGAATACGCTAAGCAAGCACTTCGTGTACTAGCTTATGCACTTCGTGAACACGAAGAATTACCAAGTGAAATTACATCTGAAAACATCGAAAAGAACATGGTATTTGTAGGATTATCTGGAATGATAGATCCACCAAGACTAGAAGTAAAAGATGCAATCAAAGAATGTAAAACAGCGGGAATCACACCAGTTATGATTACTGGAGACTACTTGGAAACAGCAGTTGCAATCGCAAAAGATTTGGGAATTTGTACGGATGACTCACAAGCAATAATGGGAGCTGAACTTAACAATATGTCAGACGAACAAATCCGTGAAATCGTCAAAGAAAAGAGAGTTTATGCGAGAGTTTCTCCACAAAACAAAGTACAAATCGTAACAGCATTAAAAGAAAACGGACACATCGCAGCCATGACAGGTGACGGAGTCAACGATGCACCTGCAATCAAAAAAGCAGATATCGGAATTGCGATGGGAATCACTGGAACAGACGTTGCGAAGAACACATCAGAAGTTATCCTTACAGACGACAACTTTGCAACCATTGTAAACGCAGTAGAAGAAGGAAGAATAATTTACTCCAACATCAAAAAATTCGTATCATTCCTATTAAGCTGTAACATAGCAGAAATTCTTATCGTATTCTTGGCGATAATGTTCAAATGGGACACACCATTTATCCCAATTCAATTATTATGGTTAAACTTAGTGACAGACTCATTCCCAGCAATGGCGCTTGGAGTTGAAAAAGGAGAAGCTGACATCATGAACAGAGCTCCTCGCTCACCAAAAGAACCAATCATCGACAAAAACATGAGACTAAGCATCATCGTTCAATCATTGGCAATCACAGTTGCAACATTGTTTGCTTATAACTATGGATTGAACCACTTCGATGGACACATCGAATCTGCAAGAACAGTTGCATTTGCAACATTGATTCTATCAGAATTACTAAGAAGTTATTCAGTAAGAAGTGAACACAAATCAGTATTCCAAATCGGATTATTCTCAAACAAAGCATTAGTAATGGGAACATCACTTTCATTATTATTAATGCTAGGAGTAATCTACATTCCTGGAGTAAATGATGTATTCGAAACAATACCACTTCACCTTGAACACTACAAAGTAATCTTGCCATGCGCATTATTGCCATTCGCAGCAGGAGAAATCTTGAAAGCAGTAAAAAGCAAAAAATAATAGACAACAATAAAGGCGTATCGTGTGATACGTCTTTTTTAGTGGGGTGCTGTGTGAAAGGAAGAAAATCGTGTGGAGCGAACACATGTAGCATTAAAACCAAGCAAACATCTCGCACGAATATCTTGGGGAAAATTTAATAATCTTATTCGTTCAGCCTCACTTCAGAAATCTTCTTTTTAGAATATGAAATGAAGATTTCATCGTTCGAAGCGTCGCTCATAAGAAACATTAAATTTTCTATGGTGATATTCTTAGCTTCGATTGTTTGCTTAAACGGACACAAGAGTGGGGATTGCAGGACAACCGTAGGTCACATATCTCGCAAACATCTCGCCCGAAAACACAGATCAAGCATTTTGCACGAATATCTGGACTACGAAAATAAATAAATTCTAAGCTTGTGAACCTAAAATTGTGAACTCGTGTTACGCACTCAAACAGCACAATTTTTTAACGGTTCACTTTGCTTGAATTTATGCTTATTTTTTCCGTATGATATTCTTAGCTTCGATTGTTTGCTTAAACGGACACAGGAGTGGGGATTGCAACACGAACGTAGGTCAGATCTTTCGCAAATGCAAGAATAATCGCCACACCCACGTTCATCTCCTAACCACCAAATGAACACAAAAAAACAGGGAGTATTCCCTGTTTTACTATTTTACACACTATCTTGAAACAGCTGATGTCATTACTTTGAGCAATTGACCTGTGACGGCGTCTCTTTCATTTTCGTACTTTTGATGTAGTGCTTTGTATTTTATTGTGTATGTTTGCGATTCTTTGTCTAATTTGATTTCCCAATCTTTGATGTCTTCTTTTTCAAGATAATTTTCTTTTATTTCCATTTCTTTTATTTTGGCTTCGTCCAAGAACACGTTATTTTTTCTTTTTTCTTTTGTTTCTGGGTCTTCTCCTTCAAGGTCCAATCCGTTTTGCACTTTTACTCCATCTATGCTGACATTTGCTTCTGAATCGCCGTTTTTTGCGATGATTCCATCTTTTCCGATATTTGCTTCTGAGTCGCCGTTTTTTGCGATGATTCCATCCTTTCCGATACTTACTTCTGAGTCACCATTTTTGATATGTATGCCGTCTTCTCCAGAAGTTTTCACGCCGGTATTTCCAACATTTTTCACTCCACAAGAACTTAGCATAGCGCATGCCATTAAAACTACTAATAATTTCCTCTTCATGATATTATCCTCCT
>NZ_JAGYZD010000205.1 GCF_018371055.1 Finegoldia magna
AAAATCATAATTTGTAGCTTTTGCTTGGCGAATTTGAGTTATGTGATTCATATAATCGCCCCAACAAGTTATGGTTATCTCTTTCTTTTCCAGATTTTTATTCTCTTTTGTTTTTTCTGATTTTTTGTTTGATTTTTCTTCTGATTTTTTAACACTTTTCACTTGAGAACTTTTTTGTGATGCTTGGATTGGAGATTTTCCAGAAATTTCTGAATATCTAAAGCCAATCACACCAACTAAAATCACTATAAGAAAAGCCAATGCAACAGTTGTCTTTTTTCCCTTCATTTTATCCTCACTTATGATATGGTAAATTGTTAATTATTCTGAAACTTCGGTAAATTTGTTCCAACAAAATCAACCTCATCAGTTGATGTGGAAATGTAAACTTGGAAAAAGAAAGCGCATAATCACTCCTGTCAAGTACACTTTTTCCCAGTCCCAAAGATCCGCCGATAACAAAACAAATATTAGAATGACCTTGTACAGTTAAATTTTCAATCTTGGAGGCTAATTTTTCGCTAGTAAGTTGATTTCCCAAAATCTCAAGCGTAATCACGTAGTGATTGTCCTTTATTTTCGACAAGATTTTCTCCGCTTCCTTGTCCTTCACAATCTCCTTTTCACTGTCGGACAAATTCTCTGCAGCACTCAAATCATCAACCTCAATTATGTTTAGCTTGCAGTGCGCAGATAATCTTTTCGAAAATTCAGCAATGCCTAGTTTTATGTATTTTTCCTTAACCTTACCCACCGAAACTATATCGATATTCAAAATAATCACAACCTTTTTACTTAATAAGTATATCATATATTTAATTAAAATTTTTGTGGAAATTCACAAAAACTCAAATGTTATTTGTCACTTCATAAAATTTAAAAGATATCATTATGTTTATAGTTAAATTATTAATAGTTGCTTTTCTTACACAATAATAGTATTATTATTTATAAGAAGATCAAACTCAAAATTATTTTTTTATCTTAGAATGATAAATTTTTAATTATTAATCTGGTATTGACAGAACTAGCCTTGTGATTTATTATTATAGTATAACAAATGTTATATTTAGCAAATACATCCTTGGTAGTAGATGTCCCACCATATGGGAACTTTCGAAACCAAGGATTTTTTAGTTTGGAGGAAATATGAAAGCAGCAATTTTAATCGATGGTGGTTACTATAGAAAAGTAGCATTAAAAACTTTAAGAAAAAACAATTCTCCTGAAGATGATGCCAAAACTTTAATAAAATATTGCATGAGGCACTTAAAAGAACGAAGAGGTAAAGACGAAACATTTTATGATTTATATCGAATTTTTTATTACGATTGCCCACCTTTAGATAACAGTGTTTTTCATCCATTATCTAATAAGGTAATTAATATGAAAAAAGAGTATCACTATACTTGGATGAATACGTTTCTAAAAGAATTAAAGAAAACCAGAAAAGTAGCATTGCGATTAGGAAGACTGTCAGAAAATGAAACAAGATTTACTTTAAAATATGAATCAGTAAAAAAATTATTAAATAAATCTTTAACTCTAGAGGAGCTAACCCCTCAAGATTTTCAGATAACATCAACTCAAAAAGGTGTTGATATGAAAATAGGTATTGATATCGCTTCTTTAGCGTATAAAAAGCAAGTTGATAAGATAGTTTTACTTGCGGGTGATTCTGATTTTGTACCAGCTGCGAAATTAGCTAGAAGAGAAGGTATTGATTTTGTTCTTGATTCTCTTGGAAGAAAAATAAAAGATGATTTATTTGAACACATAGATGGACTTAGATGTTGCGATGATAAATTAAAAAATCAAAATAACTGGTAACATGCTAAATGCAAAATAAAAAAATTTTTATTGTGGTTTTTAATCATTTTAAAATACAACTATTCACAGATAAAAATCTATAGGAATAATTTTGTAAACATTTCCCCTGGAGAACTAGTATATAATAAGCTTATTAATAATGATGGTGTGAACTTTGGTGTGAATTTTGATAAATAAGCATAAAAAAGCACTTGATGGTGTGAACCAAAAAGTGCTTTTCCATTGATATATAATTGTTTTCTATCTCTTACTGAATTGTGGAGATTTACGAGCTTTTTTCAAGCCGTATTTCTTTCTTTCCTTTTTACGAGGGTCTCTAGTTAAGAAACCTGCTCTTTTTAATTCAGCTCTGTAGTCTGGGTCAACTTCTAATAAAGCACGAGCAACACCATGTCTAATAGCACCTGCTTGACCAGTGTATCCGCCACCTTTTACATTAACAGTAACATCATAGCTTTCAGCGTTGTTAGTTAATTCCAAAGCTTCTTTAGCTATAACTCTTAATGTATCGAAGTTAAAGTATTCACTTATATCTTTTTTGTTAATTGTGAATTTTCCACTTCCTGGTACTAAAGTAACTCTAGCAACAGAAGTTTTTCTTCTACCAGTTCCTTGATATCTATTATTAGCCATTTAATTACCTCCTACTTAATTTCCAAAACTTCAGGGTTTTGAGCGATGTGATCGTGATCAGCGCCTCTGTAAACTCTTAATTTTTTAGCCATTTGACGACCTAAAGAGTTGTGAGGAAGCATACCAACGATAGCATGAGTTACAGCTCTTTCTGGATCTTTGTTCATTAAGTCTTTGTAGGTAATTGATTTAAGACCACCAGCATATCCTGTGTAATGTCTTAATTCTTTTTGTTCTAATTTTTTACCTGTTAATTTAACTTTTTCTGCATTAATTACGATTACGTAATCTCCAACATCCGCATTAGGAGTAAACATTGGTTTGTTTTTTCCTCTTAAAATAGAAGCAACTTCAGTAGATAATCTACCTAAAACAACATCTGTTGCGTCTACTACATACCATTTTCTTTGGATGTCATCTTTCTTAGGTATATAAGTTTTCATTCAATTCATCCTTTCCTTTATTTACAATATTTGGCTACTTGGACATCGCTGCCAAAAAGCGATTGTTTTCTCACCGGGAATTTAGACACGTCGCACACCCGGCCATCGGCGACTTTCTGTATTG
>NZ_JAGYZD010000206.1 GCF_018371055.1 Finegoldia magna
GACAAATCCCGAATAGAAAACTCTTTTGAGTTTGTAGTCTTCATAAAGGCTACTTGCTTTGTTGATAATTGTAAGATCCGATTCACGACCTGCTCCGACAATCATTTGAGTGGATTGACCAGCTGGTAGAAACAAAGGAGTTTTTCTGATAGTTTTTCTGTCGATTTTGTACTGAGTGATGGATTCGTTAATAAAATCCATAGGTTTTTCAATGGACTCATACGTTTTCTGTGGAGCGAGCATCTTCAAGCTTGACTTCGTAGGAAGTTCTATGTTGATACTCATACGATCGATAAGTCTTCCTAGTCTTTCGATTAATTCCTCGCTTGCTCCTGGGATTGCCTTCATGTGGATGTATCCGTTGAATTTTTTCTCGTTGCGAAGAATTTCTGCAACTCTGATAAGTTGCATCATTGTGTGGTCGGGGCTTTTCACAACGCCACTTGACAGGAACAATCCTTCGATGTAATTTCTTTTGTAAAAATTTATTGTCAAATCAGCTACTTCTTCTGGAGTGAATTCTGCTCTTTCGATGTTGTTTTCTTTTCTGTTGACGCAGTATTCGCAACTGTAAATGCATTTGTTTGTGAGTAAAATTTTAAGTAGCGAAATGCACCTTCCGTCTTCAGACCAACTGTGACATATTCCAGAATTACTCGCCGCACCGATTCCGTCTGCGGTGTTTTTTCTTTTTGAACCACTAGAAGAGCAACTGACATCGTACTTGGCAGCATCTGATAATATTGATAATTTGCGTTTTAATTCCATAAGATCACCTATTCGTATTTTATAATAAAACAAACATTCGCACAAGTTTGTTTTTTATAAAAAAGTTGTTATCTGGAAGAAATTGTGGTAGAATTGTAAGAACTAATAAAAATTTAAAATATTTATACAGAGGTAATTATGAAAAACAAGAAATTAATATTTGTTAGTGGATTCGCACTATTTTCGATGTTTTTGGGAGCGGGGAATTTGATATTTCCACCGTTTTTGGGTAATAAAGTAGGAAATCAGTATTTGATTGCGACATTAGGATTTTTGCTAAGCGCAGTAGGACTGGTTTTCTTGGGATTACTCGCAGCGACAAAAAGCGGAGGAACAATTGAAAAAATCGGCAACACTATAAGTCCGCGATTTTCACTAATATTCTCAACTATAATTATGCTTGCGATAGGACCGGGACTTGCAATTCCAAGGACTGCAGCAACAACAGTAGAAATAATTCAAAAAGGATTTTTCAAAGGAGCAAATTCTGTTTTGCTCACGGTAGTATTTTTTGCTTGTGTGTATTTATTCGTCAGAAAACCAAGTAGCATAATAGATAATTTGGGAAAAATTTTGACGCCGTTGTTGATTGCAACTCTTGTAGTGATTATTTTCAAAGGAATAATATCTCCCGTTGCAACGCCTGTAAATACATATCAAATTCAAGTCTTCCAATCAAGCTTTGAAGAAGGATATCAAACAATGGATGCGTTGGCATCATTAGTATTTGCAATTGTAGTTACCAAAGGATTTATGGGAAACGGAATTACAGATGACAAAACTATTAAACAATATACAATAAAAGCATCAATCATAGCAGCTATAGGACTTTGCTTCGTATACGGAGGATTGATTTACCTCGGAGCTGCCACATCCAAGTTCAACCTAGGAAATGTCGAAAGAGTTGATTTGTTGCTATACATTTGCTACCAACATTTGGGGATTTTGGGAAAAGTATTAATCTGCGTTGCAATGGCATTGGCATGCCTCACAACAGCAATTGGACTTACAACAACAGTTGGACAATTCTTCAGTGATATGCTAAAAGACAAAACAAACGGAGTTATCTCATACGATTTAATCATAATAATTTCCACAGTTTTCAGTGCATTCTTCGCAGTAGTTGGCGTTGAAAAAATACTAAAAATTTCCGCACCTTTTTTGACAGCGATATATCCCGTGGCAATAGTTTTGATTTTCTTGAATTTGTTCAAACAAAATACATTTTCGCGAAACGTAAAATTAGGATCCATAATCGGAGTGTCGATTTACGCAATTATAGTACTACTTAACGGATTCAAATTGGATTTCGGTTTGTTGAAAACAATCGAATCAGTATTTCCAATGCAAGTCAAAAGCTTTATTTGGATAATCCCAGCAGTCATCGGTGGATTAATAGGAAAAATCAAAAAATAAAACAAATTGTAACTATTATGTAATACGATATATCGTGCAATGTATGGTATAATATATTTGAGGTGAGTTAATGATTAAAAAATTATTAGGATTGAAGAACGAAATACCAACATTGTGGTATGCATTTTTTAATAAACAAACACCATTATTGTCCAAAATAGTATTGGCATTGTCAGTGCTTTATGTAGTAAGCCCAGTGGATTTCATGCCGGATTTCGTCGCAGGACTAGGAATCTTGGATGATTTAATCCTCGCTCCATCATTAATGATGGTCGCAAAGAAATTCATCCCTGAAGACATCATCGACACCAGTGAAGAAAAAGCAGAGCAACTAAACTCCAAACTAAAAATAGTTGGAATTGTCGCAAGAGTAGGGATACTACTATTGATAAGCTTTTTGATTTACAAAAATGTGGTGAAATAGTTATTGAAATTTTAAATAAATCAAAGCGCGCTGTGTGGCGTGCTTTTTTTATGGTATTATAGTTTTGAGGTGAAATATGGAAAAGTTTTATGTAAACAAAGACGATATGATTATCTTGCTGATTGATTTGCAAGAAAAATTGGTGCCAGTTCTTCACGACAACGAGTATGTGATTAACCACACGAAGGCTGTGTTGGAGATGGCGAAAATATACGACATTCCAGTGATTACGACCCGTCAATACCCAAAGGGTTTGGGAGATACTGTGGATAGTTTGAAAGAATACGAAACAGATGTGTTCGATAAGGTTGATTTTACTGCAAAGCTTGATGATGTTATGAATGAAATCGAAAAAACTGGAAGGAAACAAATCGTAGTTGTCGGAGCGGAAACTCACATTTGTGTCTAC
>NZ_JAGYZD010000207.1 GCF_018371055.1 Finegoldia magna
AATCAAAAAAGCAAATTCGACAAAGAAATATCCAAAATAACATTGATTAATGAAATATCAGAACGATCTATTCAGATACCAAAAACTGATGCAGTAGCATCAATATTTGTAATAAAAGTCGAACTAAAAACAAAAGACTACTCAGAAAGTAACATCGTACTGATATCCAAACTAATCGAACAAAAACTTCTGATAGCCTTGAAATACGAAGACCAGTACCAACTTTGCATCAACGAAACCAAACTATTTAAAAATCAATGGTCGGATGAAAAAGATATTAACTTAGAAATAGCTGGCACTAACTTGGAAGAAGTATGGGAGAGACTGGTTGCACAAGTCGGAAACATTGACATACAAGATGGCAACACATTACAAGAACAAATTGAAATAGAGAACGAAAAACAAAAACTAGAAAAACTCATACAATCAACCGAGAAAAAAGCGCAACTAGAATCGCAATCCAAGAAAAAACTACAATATTATAAACAAATCAGAGAATACGAAAAACAATTGGAGAAGTTATAATGGATAAATTAAACATGCAGACACGCAATCAAGCAGAAGATAAATTCAAAAAACTACAAGAACTGTTTCCAAATGCGGTCACAGAAGTGATGAATGAAAATGGTGAAATCGAAAAAGCAATAGACAAGGATGTTTTAATGCAAGAAATTTCATCAAAAGTTGTAGAAGGAAGAGAAGAAAGATACCAATTCACATGGCCGGACAAGAAGCAATCAATCCTTGCAGCAAACGCTCCAATATCCAAGACGTTGAGACCTTACAGAGAAGAAAGCAAAAACTTCGACACAACAGAAAACTTGTACATCGAAGGAGACAACCTTGAAGTACTCAAACTACTACAGGAAACATACCTCGGCAAAATCAAAATGATATACATCGACCCACCCTATAATACTGGAAAAGATTTTGTATACAATGATGATTTCAAACAAACGACAGATGAATACCTTGAAGATAGTGGACAATTTGATGAAGAAGGAAACAGACTTGATAAAAACTTAGAATCAAATGGAAGATTTCACACCGATTGGCTTAATATGATCTACCCTAGGTTAAAATTAGCAAGAAATCTATTAAGTGATGATGGAGTTATTTTTATCAGTATTGATGATAATGAGCAAGAAAACTTAAAAAAGGTTTGTGATGAAATATTTGATAAACAAAATTTTATTGCGACTTTTATTTGGCAAAAGACATATAGTCCTAAGAATAATAATAAATTTGTATCTGAAGATCATGAATTTATAATATGTTTCGCAAAGGACAAAGTTACATTAAATGAACTGAATAGATTAGAACGTGATGAAAAAACGGATAGTATGTATAAGTACGATGACAATGACGGAAAAGGAAAATATAGACTGAGTGATGTAACCATTGGCGAAAAAAAAGGTTATGATATTGTATGGAATGGAAAAACATATAAAGAACCATCGACTAGAGGATGGGCATTTACAGAAAAGAAGATATATAAGCTCATAAAAGAAGGTAGAATTTATCTTCCAGAAGATGAAACTAAAAGGCCTGCTTATAAAAGATACTTATCTGAGGTTCCAGGATTAATATCTAAGACAATCCTACCATACGAATTAGTTGGTCACACACAATCATCAAAGCAAGCGTTAGATAAATTAATAGGTATAAATATATTTGATTATCCAAAACCAGTTGACTTAATAAAATATTTTGAAGTTATTGCGTCTGATAAAGATTCTTTAATCCTCGATTTCTTTTCTGGCTCAGCAACTACCGCTCATGCCGTTATGCAACTAAACGCCGAAGATGGTGGCAATCGTAAGTATATTATGGTGCAACTTCCGGAAGAAACTGATGAAAAATCAGAAGCGTACAAGGCAGGATACAAAAATATATGCGAAATAGGAAAAGAAAGAATTAGAAGAGCTGGAGAAAAAATCCTCGAAGAAAACAAAGATAAAGAAAACATCGACAAGCTCGATGTAGGTTTTCGAGTATTGAAAACAGATACATCTAATATGAAAGACGTATACTACTCACCAGAAAACACCGAGCAAAGTTTCTTGGACAATTTAGAAGACAATATAAAAGAAGACAGAACACAAGAAGATTTGTTATTCCAAGTAATGCTAGATTTAGGGGTTCCATTGTCAAGCAACATCGAAGTTGAACAAATAGAAGATGCCAGTGTGTTCAAAGTAGAAGACAGATTTTTGGTTGCATGCTTTGACGGTTCGATAAGCGATGAGGTTGTAAAACAAATAGCAGAGATGAAACCATTTTATGCAGTGTTCAGAGATATGAGCATGAAGAATGATAGTGTTGCTGTAAATTTCGAACAGATTTTTGAAAGTGTTAGTCCAGAAACTATTAGAAAGGTTTTGTAATATGAAGTTTAACTTTAGAATACAAGATTATCAGACGGATGCTGTAAATTCTGTTGTAGACTGTTTTAAAGGACAAGTGTTCTCTGATGGTATCAATTACAGAAGAGATATCGGAAATAAAAGTCTACACGAAGATTCACATTCTGAAATGAAAATGAATATAGATAGTGATGATATGCTTATCGATTATGAGATGGATGATACTGGATTCAAGAATAATGAGATTATTTTGTCCAGGGATACTCTTCTTTCTAATATAAAAAATGTTCAACAGAGAAATAATGTTATGATTTCTGATTCGCTGGTAGAAGATAATGGAGCATGTTCATTGGATGTTGAGATGGAGACTGGTACTGGTAAGACTTATGTATATATTAAAACTATGTATGAGTTGAATCAAAAGTACGGATGGTCGAAGTTTATCATCGTTGTTCCTTCTATTGCTATTCGCGAAGGCGTGAAGAAGTCTTTTGAGATTACGATGGATCATTTTATGGAACAATACCAAAAGAAGATTAGGTTTTTCGTATATAATAGCAAGAATTTGAATCAGTTGGATGCTTTTTCTAGTAATTCTGGTATTAATGTAATGATTATTAATATGCAGGCTTTTAATACTTC
>NZ_JAGYZD010000208.1 GCF_018371055.1 Finegoldia magna
GCGCACCTGATGATATCAAAGTTATGATGAGTAAGTTGCCAGATAAACCGATTTGGGTCAATATAATCGGCGGACTTATCATGATACTTGGATTGCTAGCCATTATAGCCGTTCTAGTCTGGGCAATTGTTGATACAGTAAAATTTAGTTTAACTTTTCAGCAAGCCTTTGTTAGATTTTTAATATTATTTGAAGGATATAAGCTTTTTGATATTATATTTTTTGATTACCTCATGCTTACCAAGTTAAAATTACCGACTAAAGTTTATCCACAGACGATTGGTGCCAAGGGATATGATAATTTTGGGTTTAATGCGAAAAGTCAGATTACAAAAGTTATAATATTCTTTTTCATGAGTCTAATTTTGGCATATTTACTGACCATTCTGGTTTAAATAGAAATTTACAATATTTAGAAAAAAGACGATTAGAAAAGTAAAAATCTAGTCGTCTTTTTTATTACAAGAAAGGAAATTAGTATGAAAAAATTAGAACAAATAAGACAAGAGTCAAAAGAAATAAAAGATAAAATTGACGATAAAGAAGAAAGATTAAGGCAACTAAAAAATCAAGAAAAGAATATATTAAAACAAGACATAGTAAAAAGAAGAAAAGAAAGAACTCATAGGCTCATAACAAGAGGAGCAATCTTAGAAAGCCTTATAGAAAATGCAGAAAAACTAACAGATGAAGAAATAAAAATCCTACTAGAAGAAGCAACAAAAACAAAAGAATTTAAAGAAACACTAAAAATAATGAGAGAAAATTAAGAAAAATAAAATAATTAAATCTCCCTTAGATTTCTAAGGGCGCAATTATACACCCTAAAGGGTGCTTGCGACCTGCGGTGCTTTTGCCCTACCGGGAGTAAAGAAAAAAGCTGAAGCATTTTTTCTTTGATGTTATCCGAGGAGCTGAACGAAAAATAATCGTTCGCTTTTTCAATGTCAAGGGTAAAATGCACTTCGCTACCGCTCAGCCCTTGACATTAAAATTTTGAAACGTAATCAGACGGCAAGCCGACACACTGAAACAACAAGAGTTGAAAATTCAGTAGTCGGCTTTTTCTATTCTATCATTTCAAAACGCTCATTCACAAAGAGGATATAAAAATCTATTAAGCCTCCACCTAAAACAACAAAAAAAGAAAGGAAGTGATAAAAAATGACAGACAGTTTTCATTTTTCAGTAAACATAATATCAAGAGGAAAAGGGAAAAGTGCAGTAGCAAGTGCAGCATATATAAGTGGAGAAAAAATAAAAAATGAATGGGACGGAGTAACCCATGACTACACCAAAAAACAAGGAGTAATTAGCAAAGAAATATTTTTACCAGATCACGCACCAGAAGAATATAAAGACCGAAAAACATTGTGGAACTCGGTAGAACTATTTGAGAAAAACTCTAATGCCCAACTTGCAAGAAACTTTATCATATCCCTACCAAAAGAGTTAAGCATAGAAGAAAATAAAAAGATGATAGAAGAATATATACAAACCAACTTTGTAAAAGAAGGAATGATAGTAGACCTAGCAATTCATGATGAAAGTAGAGAGGGAAATCAAAACATTCACGCTCATATAATGACTATAGTAAGACCAATAAATAAAGATGGAACATGGGGACAAAAAAGTAAAAAAGAATATATCCTAGATGAAAAAGGAGAAAAAGTATTAAACAAAAATGGAAAACCTAAGACAAGAAAAGTAGAACTAACAACCTGGAACGATAAAGGCAATGTAGAAAAATGGAGAGAAAATTTTTCAGACCTTTGCAATGAATATCTAGCAAAAAACAAAATAGAAAAAAGAGTAGACCATAGGAGTTTTAAAAGACAAGGCATAAAACAAATACCTACAATACATTTAGGAGCAAGTGCTAGTGCAATGGAAAGAAAAGGAATAAGAACAGAAAAAGGAGATATAAATCGTGAAATAAAAAAACAAAATGAACTATTAAAAAACATAGGCAATGAAATAAAGAAAATAACATCTTGGTTAGCAGGCTTCAAAGAGAAGCTAAAAGAATCATACAAGGAATATAAAGACCAAAGTAAAAAGCAAATAGAAAATGAATCAGGACTCTTTAACCTCTATGAATATTTAAGCTTCTATCAAGAAATGCAAGAAAATAATAGAGCTGAATTATCATTTTATGGCAAAAGAAACAAAGCAATCTGTGATCTAAAAAGATATGCAAGTGGAATAAATTATCTAAGAGAAAACAAAATAAAAACCATATCAGACCTACAAGGACATATAAATACCCTAAGAAGTAAAAACTCTGAAATATATAAGACCATAAAAGAAAACAGTCAAAAGATAGAAGACCTTAACAAATGTTTAGCCTATGCAAAGACCGTAAGAAAAACAAAAGCAACCTATCAAGAATATGAAAGCAAGAAAATATTCAAAGAAAGCTTCTACAAGAATAATCAAAAGGAAATAGACCAAAATATAAGGGCAAGAAACTTAATTGAAAAAATCAGCGGAAAGAAAAATTTAAGAGAAAAAGAATGGTTAGGAGAAATTAAAAGCTTAGAAAATGAAATCAGTAAATTAAATACAGAGTCAGAAAAGATAAGGGAAAGATACAAGGAAATAAATCATATTAAATATGCAGTAGAAGTAGTTAATGGAGAATATGGTATTGACCTATCAATAGAAATTGACAAGGCAATCAAGAGGGGAGAGAAAGAAAGTATCATAGAAAAAATAAAAGAATATAAGCAAGATAGTGATAAGTTTAATAAAAAAAGACAAATGACTAAAGACTACTACAAAAATCAAGAAAGATAAGACCTGGTAAAAATATCTTATCCAAGCTATAATATGAGCAAGAAAATAAAGGCAGATCTAGGAGGTAATAGAGATGAATAAAAGGCAAGAGCTAATAGATGAACTCATAAAAGCAGATCAAGATGGAACATACAAAACATATAAA